>NZ_JAVIMC010000125.1:0-597 GCF_031196995.1 Acinetobacter sp. 12966 | reverse complement strand
AGCCACGATACCTGTGTTAATGCCTTTACGTGCAGCATAGATTGCAGCTGTTGCACCCGCAGGACCACCACCAATCACCAATACATCAAACGCATCTTTGGCATTGAGTACTGCTGCATCTTTTTCAGCTGAGTTGGTATCAAGTTTTGCCACAATCTCTTCAAGGGTCATACGACCTTGACCAATGTGTTCATTGTCTTGGAATACCATCGGTACTGCCATGATTTTGCGTTGTTCGACTTCGTCTTGGAAGAATGAACCGTCAATCATGGTTGCTGTAGTGTTCGGGTTATAAATCGCGATCAGGTTAAGCGCCTGTACCACATCCGGACAGTTATGACAGCTGAGTGATACAAACACATCAAAGTTGGCTTTGAGGTTTAAACCTTTAATCTGGTTGAGCACTTCATTTGACACTTTAGGTGCATAGCCAGACACTTGTAACAGTGCCAAGATCAAAGATGTAAACTCATGGCCCATTGGTAAGCCAGCAAAGAACACACGGGGTTGTTCACCTGCTTTAGCGACACCAAGGGGGGGGGGGGGGGGGGGGGGGGGGGGGGGGGGGGGGGGGGGGGGGGGGGGGGGGGGGGGGGG
>NZ_JAVIMC010000124.1:0-163663 GCF_031196995.1 Acinetobacter sp. 12966 | reverse complement strand
AAACAAATTGCATAGCTTGCCAAACACAACGGTGATTATGAATGCCTTAAGTACCGAAGTGTTAGGCGACGGATCACAAGTGACTGGCCTTAAATATAAAGACCGTGCCACTGATGAAGAGCATGTGGTCGAGCTTGCAGGGATCTTTGTACAGATTGGTTTACTCCCAAATACTGACTTCTTGAAAGACAGTGAAGTTGAATTAACTAACCGTGGCGAGATCATTGTGAATGACCGCAACGAAACCAATGTACAAGGTGTATTTGCTGCGGGTGACTGTACCACTGTACCTTACAAGCAAATCATTATTGCTACAGGTGAAGGTGCTAAAGCATCACTCTCTGCGTTTGATTACATCATCCGTTCTGGGCAGTAAAATTTAATCCCAAAACGAAAGAGCCAAAGGGGAACCTTTGGCTCTTTTCTTTTTATGGTTTATATAACCCGTGTTCGACTAAATGCTCTCGTAAAATACGGCGCAATTCTAATACAGCTTGAGGTGTAAGCTGGATGGAATGACCACCTGGAAGAACTTTCTCAGATTTTGCTCCGTCTAAGTGAGCACTTTTGTACGGGACGATGCCATCGGTAATCACATTTGGATCATCACTCTTAGTAATATTTCCCATAATTGAATGGAAAACTAATCCTTGGTGTGGATTAATATTTTTAGTCAGCTCCATAAATTTAGATTGATGACTTAAATCGCTTGGTCCATTTTGAATCAAACCATTATCAATATTACTCAAGAAATCCTTAACATCTAAATTTTCGGTTGTCAGTGACGTGGCAACAGCCGACAAAAATGCACCAGGTAAACGAATAATTTTACGCGCTGCTAAAGTAAACCAGCGATCAGCATAATCTGTACCGCGATGAGGGGAAGCCAAGAAAATCGCACGATCAAAATTATTGATTGAATGCATTTGCAATCGTTCAGTGACCATTGGATGTTTCTTAAAGCGGTTTTGCTGACGGATCGTCATTAACTCTAAGGCAGGTTTAGTAATATCTCCATCACTGACCAGTAAACGGCTGATAATGCCTCCCATGCTATGTCCAACAAGAACAGCATCATGTGCGGCAGGGTCACTTGGGTTTAGTGAACTAAAAGCTTGTTTAAGCAGAGCATAAATCTGGAAACGGCTTTCTAAAATCGGCATGTTAGTCGAATAAAAAACTTGCCAAACTTGATAATTATCTCTTAAAACCGTATCGCCCATAACATCATTGGTGAGTGCAATCCACGCTTCGGGACTACTGGCTAAGCCATGTACTAACACAATAATTTTCTTATTGGGATTGTATGGTTCAAGCATGTAGAGATGCGGCATAGTTAAATGCTGATCGCGGTCAATCAGAGTTAAATAAGCTGCGACCCCTAAATTATTTTCGGCCAACCATAGACCGTAAGGCGCAGAAAAGTTAGCAGCTAGAGGATATTGTTTCCCCGCTACATTAATATTATCTGTTCGATAAGGATCATAAACTCGGATCACGAATTCTGGATTATTAATGATTTCTTCGACGGTAGTCGCATGTTTGGGTTCAGCAACAATAGTCGCAGCCAAGTAGCGTGCATGATGAATATTTGGATTAACACCATTTTTGTAATTGTATTTAAGTGGATCTAAAATATATTCATTAATATCTTCTTTTCCTGAGCTAGGAAAAACAGCAACAAATTCAGATCCAAAACCATCACGGCGGTTAATGGTTCTTAAGCCTGAAAAATTTAAGTTATAACTCGAAATTAATTTTTCTAATTTTTGGCCTGATAGTTGTTTATGAAATTCAAAATCAATTGAGTAAACACTTTTACCAATATGAATTTGCGGTTCAACAACATTTTTTTGTGGGTATCTTAAATCATAAATACTCACCATTTTTGCTATGGCTTGGTTATAGAAGTCACGTATTTGAACTTGTCTATTATCAAAAATACGGTCATTAGGCTGACGTTTTGTTGAAAACAAATACGCATAGCTATAGCGAATACTTTTATCCAATAAACTCAATTGATGATCTAAACAATCATCATATCTATTTTGGATATTCTTTTGTTCTTCTTCAGACTTATGCTTAGTAAATCTACTTGTTTTACAATCAGATGTATTTGATAAAGTCATAGCTTTTGCCAAATACATTTCACTTGCAGCTGATAAGAATTGCTCATCTACAATTTGGGGAAGATTTTTGAGTTGATTTACGCAAATCTCTGGTTTATCTGTACAAACTTTAGCTTCCTGACCAGACATGGATAAAACATTCAGGCTCGCTTCGCTGAGTTTGTCTTGCGTTAGAATGCTATTACGTTCATTAGCAATAGTTACATTCAAATCTTGCTGTTTAACATTTACGACTTGACAACCACTCAGAATTGAACCGAGTAGTATGACCGTCAACTGTATTTTGCTTCTTTTTATTGAAAACATTATGGTCAAAATATAGTGGCTCAATGGTAGGTAGATCATACAAATTTTAAGATATTTTTCAAATGATCAAATATAAAAAAGGGCTGTCAAATCAGCCCTTTTTTATAGCATTAAGTTTATTTTTTAGGTTCGGCTGCGGAAGTTGTTGCTGACATTGCTGGGTTAGTTAAAACTTGCCATACGTTCCAACGGCCTTGTTTTTCAATTTCTTGAATTAAACGATCCGCAATTTCGGCTTCATCTGGATATTTAACTTTATAATTCTTGAGCGTCTGGATAGCATTTTTCTTCTGCTCCATCGCAATATAATTATTTGCAGCAGCTAAATATGCTTCTTGAACATTAGCTTTAATTGCTTTGTTTAAATATGGAATGGCTTCACGTTGGCCACCACCTTCAGATAAACCAAAACCGAACCAGAAATTTGTTTCCGCGTCATCAGGACTAATTTTCAAAAGTCTTTGAGCATATTCTAAAGATTTAGTTGTATGAACAGTACCTAAATCAAGGTTACGTGCAAGAACACTTGCTTTAAAAGCACGAATTAGAATATCAAATGATGCATTTGGATTTGCAGCAAGTGTATCCAGTTGCTGTGTAACTTCTTTGAGTTTACTTTCAAAGCCTTTACGTTCTTGACGGTCAGTAAAGCGTGGTGGGTAGTGACGTGCTTTACCTTCTACTAATTGTAAAAAGTCATCAATAGTAGTCACGTCAATTTCATTCTCACCAGCTAAAACTGCATATTTCATTGAACGTTGTGAATTATTGACAGTCGGAACGATCAGCTTATTGACGTCGAGAGTAAGTTGTTTAGTTGGGTCATCTTGACGATTAACCACCATTTTCGTTACAGGCTGTGCAGCAGCTTCTTTTAATGCAACTTCAAATGCTGGGGGCTGATCATAGTTAAAAGGATTTAGTGCATAAAAAGGAGGAGTAAGCTCTGGTTCCTTGAAAACAAAAGGCTCAATTTTTTGTTCTTTTAGGGGGGCCATTGTACAAGCGGTTAAACTTGAGGTCGCAAGGATTATATATGCCAAAGGCTTAAAATTCATAGGATCTTCCGTTCATTTTAGTAAAGTCAGATTTGGTACAGGTAAGTCTAGGAAAAGCTAAACAGACATGCAAGGGTAAGCGTGTTACAGTATGAATCAAGAATATTACGTTTTTGATGTCTTATCTTGTGCACCGCATTCACGACGAACTTCTTCAATAATTTTTAGTTCTTCATCGCTAAAAGGCTGTTCATCCTGACTTTCTTTTTTGAAGCTAGGATCTAGCTCTGATAAACGCTGGCATAAATTATTCATACGTGTTTCGTTGTGCTGAATACGATCAAGTAAAACACGCATACCTTCTAAAATAGGGTCTGACTGATCAGCAGTTGTCGCATATGGGGCAAAGCCAATACTTTGTGCATAATCACGACGACGTTCTTCATCTTTATTCTTGTCGGTGGCATCTTTATAAATATAGCGAGCAGGGTTTCCTACAGCGGTCACACCAGCAGGGACTGCTTTAGTCACTACAGCATTTGAACCGACTTTAGCGCCTTTACCAACTGTAAATGGACCTAAAATTTTTGCACCAGCGCCAACAACCACACCATCTTCTAAAGTTGGGTGACGTTTGCCAGTCTTCCATGTTGTACCACCTAAGGTCACACCATGATAAAGCGTAACATCATCACCAATTTCAGCCGTTTCACCAATCACAACACCCATGCCATGATCAATAAAAAAACGTTTACCGATTTTGGCACCTGGGTGAATTTCAATACCTGTTGCAAAACGACTAAATGAAGAAAGAAGGCGAGCAGCACCTTTACAATCTTTTTGCCATAATTCATGAGCAACACGATGCATCATGATCGCATGAATGCCAGGGTAGGTCGTGAGAACTTCGAGAGTATTGCGGGCAGCAGGATCTCGCGCAAATACAGCCTTTATATCTTCTTTCAGCTGTTTAAGCATTGGATTGATCCTCCTTGTCAGATAATGTCTTTTTCCATTTACCACTGGTTAGGGCTTGTACACGACTAAAAATACCGCGAAGTAAATGATATTCCATACGATCTAATTGTATACGACCAAATAAACGACGCAAGCGTAAAGGTAATAAACGTGGATTGTCTGGATCTAAAAATTCAATTTCAGTCAGCATTTTCTCTAGATGAGGATAAAACTCTTCCATTTGTCGCTGAGTAACCAGAGGCTCATCCCATTGCATACTTTGGCCTTGCACTAGTGGCATTTCATCTGCATCTTGATCCACGTTTTGTTGTTCCAGAGCTGACATGCGAAGCTCGTAACATACAACTTGAATCGCTTGCGCAACATTTAATACGCCATAGTCAGGATTGACAGGAATCGTTAAATGATAATTTGCTAGTGCTAATTCTTCGTTGGTTAAACCACGATCTTCACGGCCAAAAACAATCGCAATTTGTTGTCCTTGAGTAGTAGCCTTAATAGCTTCTTTGGCAGCAGGTCGCACGTCAAGTAAAGGCCAAGGAATAGTACGGCTACGTGCACTTGTTCCAAATACTAAATGGCAATCTTTAATAGCATCTTCTAAAGTATCGACAATCTCAAGATGTTCAAATAAATCTTGGGCACCAGCAGCAAGCGCTTGTATGTCTGGGTGGGGATATGTTTTAGGCGCAACAAGAACTAATTTAATTAGCCCCATTGTTTTCATAGCACGTAACGCACTGCCAATATTGGCAGGTAAGGTTGTGTTTACCATGACAATACGCACTTGTGCTAATTGTTTTGACACAGTGTTGTGATCAAACGAACTCATAAGATTTCCAGAAATTACGAATATTGAGAAACTTCGCTTTGGTATAAATCCAATGCATCGTCCATAGTCATGTCCGCGTGAGGGGAAGCAACGGTTTGCGGACGAGTAGGTTCTGCTGCTTTAGCTGCTTTCGACTTTACTTGATATTCAATGTAAATATTATCTTTACCAAAATAATCTCTGAGTTTAGCAAGTAATTCATCGAGAGGAGCAACTTTCCATTGCGGACCAAGTTGAAGCTCGGCTTGAGCATAAGGTTGATCAATCTGTAGCTGTAGAGTGATATGTTGATGCATATCTACATTGCAAAATGGCAAGATTATGTTTTGTAAATCTTTTGCCAAAGTGGCTTGCATAAACTCTTCTGTTAATTTGATCTGAATACTGTTAGCACGTTTTTGTCGTATTTCATTTAAAGTAAAAGCCTTAGTTAAACGGCCCATCGGACGTTCAAAGCCTTCTCTTTCATAAATTTCGCCTTCAAAGACAACAACACGTTCAACTTGAATAATATCTTTAAAACGTTGGAAACGTTCATGGTTGCAACTTACTTCAATACGAGCTGTACCATCATCTAGTATAATAACTACGCGATTTGGGAAGTTTGCGACGTCAATGACTAAACCTGCATAGACTGTTGTAACACCACGACGTGTAGCCGTAATTTCATTAAGTTTTACAGGAATAAAAGCTTTAAGCTCTTGGCGGTAAACATCAATTGGGTGACCAGTGAGATATAGACCAAGCGTGTCTTTTTCGCCTTGTAGACGAACTTCATCACTCCACGGTTTAACAGGTTTAGCTGGCTTACGCTGAACTTCATCAACCTCACCAAATAAATCCATAATACCGCTTTCACGGTTACTGCGCGCTTGTTCGGCAGCTTGAACAGCTTCAGGCAATTGCGCCATTAAGCTTGCGCGTTCAATTCCTAAGCAATCGAGTGCACCTGCACGAATCAACGCTTCAAGAGTACGCTTATTGATTTTCTTCAAATCAATACGATGGCAAAAATCGAATAGATCTGAATAAGGACCAAATTGTCGACGAGAGTCAATAACTGACTGCATCGCTTGTTCGCCAACGCCTTTAATTGCACCTAAACCATACACAATAGTTTTATCATCGCTCGCATGGAAATGATAAGTTGACATATTGACGGATGGTGGTAAAACTTCCAGGCCATTATTTCGGCAGTCATCAATTAAAAATACAACACTGTCGGTGTTCTGCATTTCCGATGACATTACCGCTGCCATAAACTCAGCAGGATAATGTGCTTTTAACCATGCAGTGTGATAAGCAACGAGGGCATAAGCTGCGGCGTGAGATTTGTTGAAACCATAGCCTGCGAACTTTTCCATATAGTCAAAGATATGGTTGGCTGTACTTTCATCAATCCCTTTTTCTGCAGCACCTGCCAAGAAAATTTGGCGCTGCTTAACCATCTCCTCAGGTTTCTTTTTACCCATTGCACGACGTAGTAAGTCCGCGCCACCGAGCGTATAACCCGCACAGATCTGTGCAGTCTGCATCACCTGTTCTTGGTAAACCATAATCCCGTAAGTTGGCTCTAATACACCTTCAAGAAGTGGGTGAAGATATTCAAAATCTCCACCATGCATACGGTGAATAAAGTCAGGAATAAGATCCATTGGACCAGGACGGTACAATGATACGAACGCAATAATCTCTTCAAATTTACTTGGACGTGCTTCTTTAAGCATTCGTTTCATGCCGACGGATTCAAACTGGAATACCGCGGTTGTATTTGCATCGGCAAAGACAGAATATGCTTTAGCATCATCAAGTGGAACATGCGAAATTATGAGCGGATTATTACTATCGCGATTTTTATTAATATTTTGAATTGCGTCTTCAATAACGGTTAAGTTACGTAAACCCAAGAAGTCGAATTTGACGAGACCTGCTGCTTCTACATCGTCTTTATCATATTGAGCAACACGGCTGGTTCCGTCTTCATCACAAAGCACAGCCGAGAAATCGGTAATCTTACCTGGTGCAATAACAACACCGCCGGCATGTTTACCAGTATTTCGAGTGATACCTTCCAATTTTAATGCCATTTCCCAGATTTCACTCGCGTCATCATTATCTGGGTTAGATGGGTTGGTAACGATATCTTTAAGCTGAGGTTCCATCTCGATAGCAGTGGCTAAGTCCACACCCAGCGGTTTAGTGGGCACCATTTTTGAGATACGGTCAGCTAAACCGTAAGATTTGCCTAATACACGGGCAACGTCGCGAATTGCACCTTTTGCCGCCATCGTACCGAAAGTTGCAATTTGCGACACGGCTTCACGTCCATAGGTACGGGAAACATAATCAATGACGCGGTCACGTCCAGCAATACAGAAGTCGACATCAAAGTCGGGCATCGAAACACGTTCTGGGTTTAAGAAACGTTCGAAAAGTAGATCGTAACGAAGAGGATCAAGGTCGGTAATTTTTAAGCTATATGCAACGAGTGAACCCGCACCTGAACCACGGCCAGGTCCGACAGGAACGCCATTATTTTTTGCCCACTGGATGAAGTCCATGACGATAAGGAAGTAACCAGGAAAACCCATTTTGAGGATAATGCCGACTTCGTAATCAATTCGTTCATCGTAAGGTTTACGAATCTCTGGCCAGTCTTCACCACGTTTTTCAACTGGGTAAAGATAATCTAAACGTTCTTCTAGACCTACTTTTGATAAATGCTCAAAGTAAGTGTCAATGGTAAAGCCATCTGGAATTGGATAGTCAGGTAAAAAGTAGGTGCCGAGTTGTAGGCTAACATTACAGCGTTTTGCAATATTGTAGGTATTTTCGATAGCACTTGGGATATCTGAAAACAACTCAATCATTTCGTCCGAGGTTTTAAAATGTTGCTCAGGACTATATAAGCGTGGACGACGGTCATCTGCTAATACATAGCCATCAGCAATACAAACACGGGCTTCGTGAGCTTCAAAATCTTCTTTTTCTACAAAGTGCACATCATTATGTGCAACTACACCCACATTATATTGAGCAGCAAGTTTAGCGGCTTCTTGAATAAAGTCTTCTTCACCGGGACGATCGGTACGTGTTAAAGCCAGATAAACACGGTTACCAAATTTTTCGATCCATGCTTCTAAAAGCGGAGCTGCTTTTTGAGGGTTAGATGAGCAAAGCATCTGACCCACATCACTATGTTGACCAAGTAAAACAATAATATCTTGATGCTGTTCAAGCACCCATTCTTTTTTTACACATGGAATACTAAGTTGTTGACCTTCAATAAAACCGCGTGAAACGATTTCGGTGAGACTTTTCCAGCCTACATTACTCATTGCAAGTAAAGTTGCACGATGTTGAGCATCGTCAAGGCGGATTGTGCTACCTAAAAGCGGTTTAATTCCTTTTTTTAAACAAGAATTATAAAATTTTACGGCTGCATGCAGGTTTGATAGATCGGTTAATGCCAGCGCAGGCATTTGGTCTTTAACCGCAGCGTTGACCAAGTCAGGTATGCGAACTATCGACTCTGTAATCGAAAATTCTGTATAAATACCGAGATGAACAAACTGCATAAACCAATCCTTAATACGACTGCAGCATAGTTTAGCACGCAAAGTTAAAACGAAATGCTTAATATTTTGGCAAACTGTTAAGGATTTTATTATTTAAGAAGAATGATTTGAATATCTATTGTACAGATTTAATATAAAAGAGCTTATTTTTAAGAAATAGGACCAACCCAAACTTTGTGTTTGGGCTGGTTGAAAAACTTAGTACTGCCAGAATATGCGCTGAATTTCTTTCGTGTCATTCGTCTTAGTAAGAGCTAAAGCTGCAAGAAGACGCGCTTTTTGAGGGTTTAAATCATGTGCTGCTACCCAACCATATTTAGAGTCAGGTTGTTCTGCATCACGTAATACGAAACCTTGTGCGACACGTGATGAACGGATAATTTGAATACCATTTTTGTCGTGAAGATTTTGTAAGGTTGGTACGATATATTTTGGTACAGAACCGTTACCAGTACCTGCATTAATGATCGCTTTAGCACCAGCTTTTGCATAAGCTTCATATGCATCTGGAAGCATAGAGTCCGAACCATAAACGATCTGTACAGTTGGAAGTGCATCGCCTTTAATATTTTCAATATTAAATTCTGAAGTATTTGTATGACGTTTTACAGACTGTCTGAACCAGTATGGTTTGCCTTCAACTAATGTACCTAAAGCGCCCCATTGGCTAACAAAAGCATTTGTATGAATATTAATACCTTTAGTTACATCACGTGCAGCAAAAATAGAGTCGTTCATAAGAACCATAACGCCTTTATTTTTTGCATCATCTGAAGCTGCTAAAGCAACTGCACTATAAAGGTTAAGTGGACCATCAGCTGAAAGAGCAGTTGAAGGACGCATTGAGCCAACAAGTACAATCGGTTTATCAGTATGAACAACCAAATTTAAGAAAAATGCTGTTTCTTCTAAAGTATCTGTACCGTGTGTAATTACCACACCATTAACAGATGGCTTTTTAACAAGCTCATTCACTTGACGAGCAATTTCTAATAATTCCTTGTCAGTAATACTCTCAGAAGCGATTTGTAAAGCTTGAATACCAGTTACATTTGCCAAATCTTTGATTTGTGGAACTGCGTTAATTAGGGTGTCAACAGGAACTTTTGCAGCAGTATAAGTTGCACTATTTGCCGAGCTTGCGCCAGCACCAGCGATAGTACCGCCAGTGGCAACTACGACAACATTATTTTTTGCATAAAGTGGGAGAGAGCAGGCTAATAAGCCCATCGCTAAACCTAAAGATTTAACAGTTTTAGTCAACATCGAAAATATCCTTATGAAGTGACGAAGTAAAAGTTTGTCGAATATGTGTGCTTTTCCTAAGCAAAATACATACCGTGTAAGACATATTCCAAACTTGTTTGAATAAAAAGCATCCCTGAATAGCAGTTTGTTTCATCAACAATTGCTTAGTCATTGCTTTTATTTAGCGCTAATAAATAACATGAATAAAATAAAAAATCTATTAAGTTTTTCTAATTTATCTCGATTTGTTTATTTTTTAAGATAAGTAAATAAAATGGTTTATTTATCTTTATAAAATTAAAAAATAATGGAGGGTTTTAGTTCTTGCTTATTGTTTGATATATGCAATTTATTGATTTTTAATTGGATAGTCTGAATTTAAATTTATGGAAATGTTTTTCATATAAGCTGAATAATAATATCAATAGTTTAATGTGAATAAGTCTTAGTAAATTGAATTAAAATTTAGTCATTTGATGTTTATTTTTTAACGTATAAATTTTATTTGTGTAGATTTTATTCTGTTTTTAAGGTTTTGATTGAATAAATTTAATAGGGCTAATAGTTATTATTGGCCTAATATTTAATATGGGAATACAGATAAATTTTTATTGTTTAATTTTAGAATAAAAAAAGAGCAATTTTATAAGGTCATATAAAATTGCTCTTAAGTTGGGAGAGTGGGAGAAAAGAGAAACTTATGCGGTCGTTTGTTCTTGAGTTGATTTAATTAATACTGGCTCTGGTAGTTCTTCAGTATCAGCCACTTTATCGCCTTCAAGCTTGGCTACAACGGCGGTAGCAATACTGTTACCTACTACGTTTGTTGCAGTACGGCCCATATCAAGGAATTGATCGATACCGAGTAATAAGAGAATTCCGGCTTCAGGTAAATGGAACATAGTGAGTGTTGCTGAAATAACCACAATTGAAGCTCGTGAAACACCAGCAATACCTTTACTTGTCACCATTAGGGTTAACAAAATTAAGACTTGCTGAGTAAAGCTAAGATCAATATTGTAAGCTTGAGCAATAAAGAGCACTGCAAATGTGGTGTACATCATTGAACCATCTAGGTTGAATGAATAACCTAAAGGTAGTACAAAGCTCGTTACTTTTTTAGGCACACCAAATTTATTTAGTGCATCCATAACTTTAGGATAGGCTGATTCACTTGAAGCTGTAGCAAAAGCAAGAGTTACAGGTTCACGAATTAATTTACCTAAGCGGAAAATATCTTTTTTAAGTACGATTGCACCTACAGAGAATAAGATGATCCACAGTAATAAAAGACCGAAGTAGAACTCTGCGATTAAAATGCCATAGTCAACAATCAAGCCTAAACCTTGTACTGTAATTGCTGAAGCGATTGCTGCAAATACTGCAACAGGTGCAAACATCATGACGTAATCGGTAATGCGGAACATGATCTTGCTGAGTTCATCAGTCAAACGAATGATAACAGAATCTTTTTCTTTGCCTTGATTTACAAAAGCAAGGGCTGAGCCAAAGAAAATAGAGAAAACAAGCACTTGCAAAATATCATTGTTTGCCATTGCTTCGGCAATACTGCGTGGGAAAACATGGCTTAAAAATGATTGTAGAGTGAAACCTGCGGTTGCTGGAACAGAAGAGCTACTCAGTTGTTGTGCAGTTGGTAATACTAAATCTAAAGCTGCACCAGGTTGGAAAAAGTTTGCCAAACCCATACCAATAGCAAGCGATACGAATGAAGCAGTAATAAACCAAGTCATTGATTTAAGGGTGATACTGCCGATTGATGTAGATTTCCCCATTGAGACAATGCCTGAAACAATTGTGGCAAATACCAATGGAGCAATAATCATTTTGATAAGGCGTAAAAAGATATCTGTAGGTATGTTGAGATAAGAAGCGATTTGCTTCAGTTGTTCACCTTCATTAAAGAAGTGGTGACAAATCCAACCTGTCAGTATGCCAAGTAAAATAGCAACAACAATATACTTGAGCAATTTCTTTTGCTTCATGTGAACCTCTATCCATTTGATTCAATCATCCTTTGATGGGAGTTGGATGATCGAAAGCTTTCCTTGTTAGTTCAGTCCGGTCGTTCTAACGATGTTATCTTCCTAGATTTGTATCTGTTTTAACCGAATTGAATATGGCGATGTTGTTATGGAGATGGATTGTTGCTCGATTTTGAAGCAGTGTGAAATGCAAAAAAATATTGATCCATGCATTTTTTGCATAATTAAAATTTGCTAAGTGGACAGAATATAAGTAGTTTTGAACGTATGGTAAAAATATAAAAATAAAAAATTGAACTAATTTTTCAAATTAAAAGAATGAGAAATTTTATAAAAATAATTTAACTTCAATGTCTTATTTTTAGATGGTGCGGTGTAGTGAAAATATGTAATTCTTCTTTTGTAAAAATGAATAAAATAAAATTATAAAAAAAGCACCTAGTTTAAGATGCCTTTTTTATTATGTATTTTTTTAACGACGATTGGCTAAGAAACGCCCTAGTCGTGTAATTGCTTCACGTAATTCATTTTCAGCAGGTAGGAAAACCACACGGAAATGATCTGGAGTTGGCCAATTAAAGCCTGTACCTTGAACCAATAAAACTTTTTCTGCACGTAGAAAATCAAGCATTAACTTTTCGTCATCTTCAATTGGATAGATGTTCGGGTCGAGGCGAGGGAAACAGTACATTGCTCCATCTGGTTTTACACAGCTTACACCTGGAATTTCATTAAGCATTTCCCAAGCAATATTGCGCTGTTCGTATAAACGGCCACCAGGACGAATCAAGTCATTAATTGATTGATAACCGCCTAGGGCAGTTTGAATCGCATATTGAGCTTGAACGTTTGCACATAGGCGCATTGATGCCAACATGTCTAATCCTTCGATATAGTCAGCAGCACGGCTTTTATCACCCGTAATTGCCATCCAACCTGAACGGAAGCCTGCAATACGATAAGCTTTTGATAAACCATTAAAAGATACACAAAGCTGGTCGCCGGCTAATGATGCTACTGAAACATGTTCAATACCGTCATAAATAATTTTGTCGTAAATTTCATCAGCAAATAAAATTAGATCATATTTTTTTGCAATCGCTACAATCTGTTCAAGAATATGGCGTGGATATACCGAACCCGTAGGATTGTTTGGGTTAATGATGACAATACCGCGAGTATTTGGAGTAATCTTACTTTCAATATCAGCAATATCTGGGTACCAGCTATTTTCTTCATCACATTTATAATGAATTGCTGTGCCACCTGAAAGATTAACTGCTGCTGTCCAAAGCGGATAATCCGGCATTGGAATCAGCATTTCGTCTCCGTCATCTAATAAGCCTTGCATAGCCATTACGATGAGTTCAGATACGCCATTACCAATATACACGTCATTGACATGCATATTGAGAATTCCTTTTTGCTGGTAATACTGACAAATTGCTTTACGAGCAGGGAAAATACCTTTTGAGTCAACATAACCAATTGCATTTGGTAAGTTTAAAGCAACATCATTAATAATTTCTTGTGGCGCTTCAAATCCAAAAGGAGCTGGGTTACCAATATTCAACTTGATAATCTTATGTCCTTGCTCTTCCATTTCATTGGCGGCTCGTAAAACTGGTCCACGGATGTCATAACAAACATGCTCAAGCTTCGATGATTTTTTGATTTCTCGAGTAGATGGCATGGAATGGATGGTAGCAGTATTTTTAGACATAACGGGATTCACTTTTGCATATCGGTATAAATAACTTTTAAATGTTTTAACTGTTACCAAATTTAGATCATGTTGATCTTTCAATAGTTCAACAATTTTTTCATGGGTAAAACCCGATTGTTGATATTGTTTAATAATTGGTAGTAGTTGTTGGAAAACCACACTTTTTTTCTGAGACATGTTCTGTCCTATACAACCGTGCGCATTTAGAATAGCACTATGTTTGCTTGCTTTAAAGAGGATTAGCAATAAATTTGCTTACTTTTAATTTTGCATTTTGCTTACTTTTTGCTTTTTGTTCTTTATATGTTTAAATTCCAACAAATTTTACGTTCAGTGACTAGTGTTTTTGTGATGAATGGCGTAAATATAAAACTCGATCATCAGAAATGTTTACTTCAGAATAAAAGGTGTATGTCATGGGAAAAGTCAATAAAACAGACCGGGAATGGCAAAGAGAGTTATCACCAGAAGAGTATCGGATTACACGACAAAAAGGCACTGAACCTGCATTTACGGGGCAATACTGGAATACTAAGCAACATGGTACCTATGTTTGCCGTTGCTGCGGCGCAGAGTTGTTCTCATCAGATACCAAATATGATAGCGGTTGTGGTTGGCCAAGTTTCTTCCGTCCTATCAATGGTGCAGTCATTGATGAACATGAAGATTTAACGCATGGTATGGTCAGAACTGAAATTGTTTGTCATGATTGCGAGGCTCATTTAGGGCATGTATTTGAAGATGGACCACAGCCGACTGGTTTGCGCTATTGCGTAAACTCGGCATCATTACAACTGAAAACAGAAGAAAAAAATGATGAGGAAACCTATCCATGAGTAATATTTATCAGTTTGAAGCTGAGCTATTAGAGGGTGAAGTTAAGCAGTTCGCTGATTACAAAGGTAAAGTTTTATTAATTGTAAACACTGCGAGTAAATGTGGTTTTACCCCACAATTTGCTGGTCTCGAAAAACTTTATGAAAAATATAAAGATCAAGGGTTGGAAGTTTTAGGTTTTCCCTGCAACCAGTTTGGTGGGCAAGATCCAGGAAGTAATAAAGAAATTGGTAGCTTCTGTCAGCGTAACTATGGGGTGAAATTTCCTATGTTTGCTAAAGTTGATGTAAAAGGTCCGGAAGCCCATGTAATTTTTAGATATTTAACACGTGAAGCTAAAGGTATTTTGGGCAGCAGTAGCATTAAATGGAACTTTACTAAATTTTTAGTAGGTAAGGATGGCGCTGTTTTAAACCGATATGCGCCTACCACTAAACCTGAAGCTTTAGAAGCTGATATTGAAAAAGCTTTAGCGAGTTAATTGTTTAAATGAACGCTATTCCTCAACCTTTTGAGTTTTGGCAAGATGTGCGAATGCCGTATGTTGAAACCAGAAGGTCCTGTTTTAGCCGAACATGTTATAAGTCTCATAGTCATCCAACGTTTTCTATCGGGGCTATAGACGAGGGGAATAGCGTTTTTCAAAGTTCATTTGGTACGCCCCAAAAAATTGATGCTGGTACTTTGGTGATCGTACCCGCACATATTGAGCATTCATGTAACCCTTTGCCAGATCAGGCTTGGAGTTACCAGATGCTACATTTGGATACAAGGTGGTTAAATCAGCTTTATTCAGAATTTCGAGAACATGGTTTGGATTTGCTTCTGCCACAGCATAAGCCGCTCATAATAAAAGAAGAAAATTTATATCAGGCTTTTTCTCATATGAATGAAACTTTATTTGATCCTGAAAAATTAATTCTGGAAAAAGAACAGTCGCTAATCTATTGCCTTACACAGTTGCTACTTCCTCATTTCGTATTAGAAGAAATACAAAAAACTGAATATTTGTATGAAGATTTTTTGGACTTAATTCATATTATTAAATCGTCAGAACAATTTATTTCTCTTGAAGAGCTTGCAGAGTGGGTTGGTCTTAGTCGATATGCAATCATTCGTTTATTCAAGGCCAATGTTGGTCTAACCCCACATGCATTTCAAATTAATTTAAAGATTAATCAAGCCAGAGCTCAATTAAAACAAGGGATTTCACTCGCAGAGTTAGCTGTCAATTTAGGCTTTAGTGATCAAAGCCATTTTCATAAAGCTTTTAAAGCACATACAGGAATTACTCCTCGACAGTTTCAACTTGCAGCAGCGCAATAATTTACAAGAAATTATTTTTCTCTATTTTTAAGCTACTCCATACAGTTTTAAAGATGAAATCGTTATGGAAGTTTTTTTGGTTATCGCCTTTACTCACTTTTTAGCACTCCTATCTCCGGGACCAGATTTTTTTCTAATTCTGACCAGTCTTTTGCAAAAAGGAGCGCGTTATACCTATGGCGTTATTCTGGGAATTACTTTGGGTAATGCTCTTATCTTAATGGTATGTATATTTGGATTTATGGTGCTTGGTAATTTAAGTACAACGATTCTTTTAGTACTTAAATGGCTGGGGGCTGGATATTTAGCTTATTTGAGTTTTCTTTGTTTTAGAGCCACTCAAGGAACAAACTTAAATATTACTGTTGCTGAAAATAGTTTGGTTGAACAAGAGTCTAGTTATAAAAGTAAAGTTAAAAGCTTAGCTCTGGGTTTGCAATCCAGTCTTCTTAATCCTAAAAATATTATGTTTTATAGTAGTTTAATGCTGCTTATTCAACAGGAATTTAGCTTATTTCAAAAAATACTAATGAGTATATGGATGACAGGAGTGGTTCTTGGATGGAATTTATTATTGGTTCGTCTATTACGTCAAGAGCAGGTATTAGCACAGATTAAACGTTCTGCCAGAGGAATCTATTATTGCTCTAGTCTGGCTTTCATTTTTTTCGCAGTGTTATTGATTGGCTATAGTTAATGTAGATTGCATAGCCTTCTAAATAAGACTGAAGGCTATACAATTTTGCTGGGTTTAAAGAATCGCTTTTAAACGTTTAACCACTTCTTCGCATTGTGCCAAATCTGCTACTAAAGCCATACGCACATGGTTGGCACTAGGGTTACCTTGTTTTGTATCACGAGATAGGTAACGGCCCGGTAAAACTTTAATATGTACTTTTTCCATCAGCATTTTGGCAAAAGTTTCATCATTATCTACTTTTAACCAGTAATAAAAACCAGCATCAGGTTTTTGTAATGGGAGCAGATGGCCTAGCTCAGATTGGAATAAATCAAACTTTGCGCGATATTGTTTACGGTTTTCTTCAACATGGTTTTCATCGTTCCACGCTGCGATTGAAGCAAGCTGGTGTTGTACTGGCATTGCAGCGCCGTGATAGGTACGGTATTGCAAATATGGCTTTAACAGATCGGCATCACCCGCTACAAAACCTGAGCGCAGACCCGGTAAGTTTGAACGCTTTGAAAGTGAATGAAATACGATACAGTTTTTGTAGTCATCACGACCAAGCTCAGCACATACTTCTAATAGACCAGTAGGTGCTTGGTCAAACCAAAGCTCTGAATAGCATTCATCAGAAGCAATAACAAAATTATATTGATCAGATAAGGCAATTAGCTTTTTAAATTGTTCTTTAGAAAGCACAGTACCTGTTGGGTTACCCGGTGTACATACAAAAAGAAGGGCTGTCTTTTCCCAAACTTCTGCTGGTACAGCATCAAAATCACCTAAATAGCCATTTTCTTCTGTGCAATTAATGAAGTAGGGCTTTGCACCTGCAAGTAAAGCCGCACCTTCATAAATTTGATAAAACGGATTCGGCATCACCACATAAGGTGCATCTTCACGATTAATTAATGCCTGTACAAAAGAGAAAATCCCTTCACGAGTACCAGAGACAGGCAAGATGTGGTTTTCAGCACTGATGCTGTTAAGTTTAAAGCGCTTAGTTAACCAATCTGCAATGCTTTGGCGAAGCTCTGGTAAGCCTTTGCTGTTTGGATAAGTTGATAGGTGGTTAAAGTTATCAATAATAGCCTGTTTAACAAACTCTGGTGCTGGATGCTTAGGTTCGCCAATTGATAGAGGAATCAAGGGGAGGTTAGCAGGAGTAGTATCCTTAAAAAGTTGGTTTAACTTTTCAAATGGATACGGGTGTAATAACGACAAGCTAGAGTTCATTAAACAGTTACCAAGTAGTTGAGTTTCAGTGCTGACAAATTTGATTAGATGCTTCATCTAATGCAGCTTTCAGTTTTTCAGAGAAGAGTTTGACCTCTTCGTTATTCAGTGGTTTACCATCTTTTTTGGTGACAAAGAAAATATCTTCGGCACGTTCACCTAAAGTTGCGATTCGGGCTGAATGGATGTCTAAGCCTTGCATCATAAATAAACCACCCACGCGTGCAAGTAGGCCGGGATGATCGAGTGTTGAAATTTCGACCATATTTTGTTGTAAGGCTTCATTTAATGTTACATCTACTGTGTTTTCAATGTCGAAGTGACGTAACTGTCGTGGAATACGACGTTGCATGAGTCCCGGATATTGGTCTGGTTGGCTAAGCGCTTTCACTAATGCATTTTTAACGGTTTCTTCACGCTCTGGGTCGGTAAGCAATGTACCGAAACGATCAAGTACAACATAAGTGTCTAAGCTAAACGCTGTACTTGCTGTGATAATTTTTGCGTCTTGAACATCTAGGTTCATTCGGTCTAAAACGGCAACAGTGGTGGCAAAGAGGTTAGGTTGATCGCGAGTATAAATAAAGATTTGCACCGCATCTTGAGCTGCTTTACGGTGAGCACGCAAGAGCACTAATGGCTCTGGATTATCACCATGTTTTAAGATTGCTTGTGTGTGCCATGCAATTTCGTCTGCTGATTCTTTAATGAAGTATTCATCACCAAGTTCTTGCCATACCTTTTCTACATCTGCCAAGGCGAAGTTATTTACCAGTAATTCACTTGCTGCAAACTTGGTGTCTTCAATCAGCATTTGGTAGTCAACAGGGCGGCCTAAGCCAGTACGAATTACATCACGAGCGTGCGTATAAAGTTGACGCATAAGTGATGCACGCCATGTGTTCCATAGTTTTGGATTTGTCGCGTTAATATCGGCAACTGTTAAAGTATAGAGATAATCAAGATGCTCCATGTCGCCAAGTTTTTCTGCAAAATCTTTCACGACGTCTGGATCAGAAATATCTTTTTTCTGAGCTGTAAGTGACATGAGCAAATGGTTTTGAATAAGCCATGCAATTAATTTGCATTCACGCTCTGTAAAGCCATGTGCACGTCCAAACTCAATCGCGTCTTCTGCGCCAAGTTCACTATGGTCACCACCACGGCCTTTTGCGATGTCGTGGAATAAAGCAGCAATAAAGACAATATCTTGACGGGCAAGACGTTGGAAAACTGAACTTACTACAGGGAATTCTTTAGCGAATTCAGGTTCTCTAAAACGATTTAAATTACGCAGCAATAATAATGTGTGAGCATCGACCGTATAGATATGGAACAGGTCATATTGCATAAGGCCCATAATTTGGCCAAAAGCAGGAATATAGTTTCCTAAAACACCATATCGTTTCATCGCAACCAAGGTATCGTATAAACGATATGGTGAGCGAATAATCGACATAAACAGTGCTTGATGCTCTGGATTATCGCGATAACTTTGGTTGATTCGTTTCGCAGCAAGAATAAGTAAGCGTAAAGTCCGAGCGCGAATACCTTCAATATCTGGTCGATTGGCTAAAATATAGAATAACTCTAAAATCGCGCTTGGATGCTCTGCGAATATTTTGTGATGTTGTACGGCAAGTTTATTATCGACAATTTTAAAGTGATCGTTAACAACTTCAATTTTGCGTTCATAGTTGGGGAGACGAGGAGTAATTACCGATTCGCTAAAATACGCCAGCAACATTTCATTGAGTGTTGAAACTTGCTGCGCCGTACGATAGTAGCGTTTCATGAACTGCTCAACACCATAATTTACAGGTTGGCCTTCTTGACGCACATATCCAAATTTGGCGGCAATTTCCCTTTGATGATCAAAGAGTAAACGGTTTTCATCACGTTTAGCTAAACGGTGTAAATGATGTCGAATTTCCCAAAGAAAACTTTCAGCTTCTTCTAAAACTGCCAATTCAAACTCTGAAATGAAACCTAAATGCACTAAGTCATAAATGCGGTTTACGCGGAAGTGGCGTTTGGCAATCCAGCCAATTTGGTTAATGTCACGGATACCGCCCGGTGCATTTTTAATATCGGGTTCTAAATTACTTTCAGTATTGTTGTGTTGATGGTAACGCTTGGCTTGTTCGGCCATTTTTGCGTCATAAAATGTTTTATCTGTCCATGTCTGCGAAACAATACGGCGAGGCCATTTCGCAAGCTGATTATTACCAGTAATTAACCGCGCCTCAATTAAAGTTGTTGCAACGGTTAAATCGGTAGCGGCCTGTTCAACACAGCTTTGAATCGTGCGAACACTAATGCCGGGTTTGAAATTGCCAACGTCCCATAAAGACGAAATAAATGTAGAGATACGTTTTTCGTTTTCTTCATTAATTTCATGCTCCGATAGGATCATGATATCGACGTCAGAATAGGGCAACATTTCACGGCGTCCATAACCGCCTACAGCAAAAAGGCCCAGTTCTGTCTGATCGAGTTCAGCATGTTTCCATAAAAAGATCAGTGCTTCATCTACTAAATCTGAACGGGCTTTAATGATTTCACGAATAGATTGCCCATTTTCATATGAATCTTGCAACTGCTTTTCTACATCCGTTCGCCATTGA
Organism: Acinetobacter sp. 12966; assembly: GCF_031196995.1. NCBI lineage: Bacteria > Pseudomonadati > Pseudomonadota > Gammaproteobacteria > Moraxellales > Moraxellaceae > Acinetobacter > Acinetobacter sp. 12966. Next base: position 143,151 of record NZ_JAVIMC010000124.1, on the reverse strand, counting down.
TTAATGGCTTTAATATCATGATGACTTGAGACATAGTTCAACAATGGCGATATATTGATCATGAAAATGGGTCTACCAATAAGTAAAAATTAAGAGTTTGTTTGAACGCTTACTTGATCAGCGGTTTCTTTCGCTAAAGTACGAGCAAGATCAGTATTTTCGGCACGAGTGGTTGCTACACCCATACGACGACGTTTGAAACCTTCCGGTTTGCCAAACAGGCGTAAATCGGTGTCTGGGTGTGTTAAAGCCACATTAAGGTTGCTATAACTTAAATTGTTAGCATCAACTCCAGCATAAATTACTGCACTTGCTGCAACACTGTGGCGTGCTGTGTTTACAGGTAAACCTAAAATTGCACGTGCATGCAGTTCAAATTCACTTTGAAATTGTGATGCTAAAGTTACGAGTCCTGTGTCGTGTGGACGAGGTGAAACTTCACTGAACCAAACCTTGTCACCTTTAATAAACAGTTCTACACCAAAAATACCACAGCCACCAAGTGCAGTTGTCACTTTATTTGCAATACGTTTTGCTTCTTCGAGTGCCGCTGCCGTCATTGGTTGAGGTTGCCAGCTTTCTACATAATCCCCGCCATCTTGGCGGTGACCAATTGGGTCACAGTAATGAGTTTCGATTTCACCAGTTTCAGGGTTTTTAGCGCGAACGGTAAGTAATGTAATTTCAAAATCAAAATCAATTTGAGATTCAATAATAACCGTGCCTTGGTTAACACGGCCACCTTGCATTGCATATTCCCAAGCTGCATCAACTTCATCGAAACTTTTTACACGAGACTGACCTTTACCTGAAGATGACATGACCGGTTTTACAAAGTTTGGATAACCAATGTCATCGCAAGCGGCGCGGAAGCTTTCGAGCGTATCAGCAAAGCGATAAGCAGAAGTAGGTAGGCCAAGTTCTTCAGCCGCAAGACGGCGGATGCCTTCACGGTTCATTGTGAGGTTTACAGCTTTAGCAGAAGGGATGACAGTTGCTGTTTTGCTCGCTTCAATTTCAAGTAAAACTTCTGTCGCAATTGCTTCAATTTCTGGAACAATTAAATTTGGTTTAATTTTCTCGATGAGTTGTTTTAATTGGGCAGGATCTGCCATGTTTAATACATAAGAAAAATGTGCAACTTGCATTGCTGGTGCGTGATCATAACGGTCGGCTGCATGTACTTCTACACCAAGGCGTTGTAAGGAAATTACAACTTCTTTGCCAAGCTCTCCTGAACCTAACAATAAAACTTTAAATGCAGAAGATTGAAGTGGGGTACCGAGTGTCACGCTCATGCGAATCATCCTGACAAAATTATTTTTTTAAGCATAGCAGAACTTATGGTGGAGTTAAGCCTTATCATGCATAAAAAAAGTAATTTTGTCGGACAATTAAAAAAGTGGTTTTTAGACATTAACCTGATAGTTTAAAAGCAATTCATCAGCATTTTTACCACGGATGCCCCAATTTTCTTTAGGTGTTTCAAAAATAGTAATTTCAATGTCTTGTGGAGAAATTTTGCATTGTTCTTGAATATTACGGAATAAGGTTTGAATAAGTTGCTTTTTAGTGGCTGGACTGCGGCCTGCAAACATTGAAAGTTCGATGATAATGTAATGCTGGCTTCTGTCAGATGGATAAATAAAATTCTCAGGTTTAAGACTAATGAAGCGTTGAAATCTTTTCTCGACAGGATACTTCAATTCTTCAATAAGTGCTTGATGGATCGCATGAGAGAGCAGTTCGCGATACTGAATAATGGTTCGTTCATTTGCATAAATTTTAACTTGTGACATTTTTATCTCTAATCGCTAGATGGATTTATCTTTTAATAAATTTCAAAAATGAGTTTTTTGCTAGAAGTTATTATTCTTAATCACTTCTGGCATTTATATATTATATAAGGTTGATCAGTTTATCTATTTATAAAGGTAAATAAGTATAGATCAGGCCATAAACGATTGCGGCTGTTAAGGTGGCAGGAACAATTTTTTTAAATTTAAAATAAAGACCAGCTAGAACCATAAAACCGATAAGCATTGCTAAACTCTTATTTGGGGTTTCAAGTAAAGGTGGAAGAGTAGCAACTACAAGCATGGCGCTAATTGCAGATATTCCAATACTTCCTAAGGCAATTTTGAACCAGATTGAGCCGCGTCTTTGCTGTGAACCTTGTAATTTTTGTATTACGAAAAAAGGTCCAAAGCGTGAAGCAAAGTTGGCAATACCCACAATAATGCCGACCAGAATAATTTGTAGGTTCATATTAAGCCTCAACCTCATCATGTTGTTTCAGCACATAATGTTTAAATAGACCAGCTAAAATGCCTGAAAAAATACCTATAAAAATAGCCGCTGATAAGTTAATCCAATAACATGCCAAAGCTGAAACTACTAACGATACAGCAACAACAAGGCTATGCTTTCGTTCAAATGCCGCTAATAAAAAACTTAAAAATAAAGCAGGTAATAAGAAGTCTAAAGCTGCTTGTAAAAACTTTGGTAAATGAGCAACTTGATCGGCGAATAATCCACCTAACAAAGAGCCACTTGCCCAAGCCATCCAACTAAATAGACTTAGGCCAAGCATCCAAGACTCGGACCATTGTTGTCTGCGCTGTGAAAGTTGGATCATTCCACTGGCAAAAACTTCATCCGTTAAGCCCCAAGCCCATACTGCCGTTTTCTTAAGATTTAATTTGTTTGGAATCAGGTTGTATAGAGCAGGTCCATAAAGGACATGGCGAATATCTAGTGCAATAACTGTTAATGCTGTTAGCCAGATGGATGAACCACTAGCCAAAAGCGCGACAACCAAAAATTGGCTAGCGCCGGCATACATTGAACAAGATAGGAAAAAAGCTTCCCATGGCGTAAAACCAAACTGAGATGCAGAAACGCCAAAGGCAAAAGAAACGGGTAAATAGGTGAGTACGATAGCTTGGCTATCTTTGGCGCCTTGCCAAAAAGTTGCTGTTTGGGCAGTCATCAATTGTTGTTCGGACACAATACACCTTGGCAATAAGCCAAATGATAAAAATACTTGAAAGATTGAGTATTGTAGCCGAATTTAATAGCATAGTGCCGAAATGTTTAATCGGCAGTTTGATATGTTCAAGGCAAAGATTCGTTTAGTTTATATCGCCATGATGAGTGCAGGTATTTTTACATTGCAGGGCTGTGATAATGGTAATCAAGGTGCAGAAAAAAAAGTAGAAATTAAGCCAGCACCGAAACTAACCAATGATGCAACTGTTTATGCTCAAAAAGCATGGACATTAATTAACACGGTTGAGCATTTAGTTTATGAAAAACAACTCAGCCAAATTGATGACAAAGTACGTAAACCTTTACGCCAATTGAGTACAGACTGGCGCATTAATGTAAAAATGACGGACTCAGTGACAGAAGGGAAATATGCACTCTGTCGTAAGGCCTTGACAAGTTTAGATATATGGGCACGCGAAACACTAGAAAACAATAGTTCAGTTGCCCAAAAGCAAGCGGACTATGAGCGAGATAAGGCTCAATGTAAGGATGCGATCGATACGCCAAATCTTGGAAATACTTCGCCAAAATAAAACTAATGAATGTAAAAAAGCGAGATGTTAAATCTCGCTTTTTTTGCTTTTAAACGATAATGAGTGAATGTGAATTACGGTTTTGTGGCAGCTTTAGCGGTGTTTGCAGTTTTCACAGCATCTTGTTTCATTTGATGAGTCATTTGCTGTGATTCATGTTGAGCATGTGTCGCGCTGATCATTGCATCATGTTTTTGAGTGCTTAAGTCTTTTTTAACATCCTGTTTAGTTTTAGTTACCTCTTTCTTGGCTTTTTGAGCTGTAGTTTTTCCATGTACCGCTACACATTTTCCACCTTTGTGATTCGGTCCTGTACCGCCTTGTAGTTGAGTTCCTTTTGGACATGCAAATGCCGAAACACTTAACATAGCCAATACGCCTGATGTAAGAATTGTTGATAATTTTTTCATGTTAATCAGCGCCTTGTTGAGTATTATTGCTCAGCTTGAGTGTAGGGTGTAAATATCTGCTTTAACACATTTATTTTGTGGAAATAGAGTTTGACCAATGTGTTGTTTTGCAGTGTTATCTAATTTTTTAATTTAATTTTAAGTTTTTATTATTTAGCCGCTTTTAAAAAATTAGCATTGTGCTTGAGCAACTACTTTCAATTTCTCAATATCTAGAATCTCAATTTTTCTGAAAGCAATTTTGATGATTTTCTGTTTTTCGAGCAGGCTCAGCTCATGATTGATCGTCTGTCTAGATGTGGTCAGCATATTTGCCAACTGTTCTTGAGAAATATGAATTTGATGATCTTGAATAAGAATATGGTTACCGTATCCCTCTAAAATGAACAGAAGACGCTGAGCAAGCCGTTGAGAAATACTACGTGTTTGGATAGCAATCTGTTCTAAGAAAACATACCTGAGTTTTTGGCTCGTTAAACGTGCGAAAAAATACCAATAATATGGATTTTCCTTGAGTAGATCATTTAATGGTTTTGCAGGAATATGTAGAACTGTACTTTTTTTCAAGGCAATGGCATCGTGTGAGCGCGGTTCATGGTCAATTAGTGATATTTCACCAAACCACATAATCGGCTCAGCAATTGCAGAAAGAGCTTCATTACCATTTACATCGACATAACCCAAGCTAATTGAGCCTTCAAGTACGGTATAAATGCCATCAAACTCATCTTGAGCGTGGAAAACGTAGCTATTTTTATCAAAAATAATTTGCTTGCCATGTTCTAAAATAAAATTTTGGAATGTTTCTGGAAGCACACTAAACCAAGTGTTCTCTTTTAGTCGGTTAATATAAATTAGATCCAAAATTCGGTCATCCATGAAAAAATTCTTTACTTTGTCAGATAGCTGACAACTTTAAGTTTTCCTTATTTGTACAGTATGACTATATGTTGATGAATAGGGAATAACTCATGTCAAATCTGGAGCAACAGCTTAGCAAATATGCGGCTTATCATTTAAATCATAAAAATATATTGACGCATTTTATTGGTATTCCGCTTATCGTGTTTTCAATTTTGTGTTTAACCGCAAGAGCAGGCATCGATATTGGTAGTTTTAAACTGACTTTAGCCATAGTACTGATTGCAGCTAGTACGATCTATTATTTTATTTTAGATAAAGTATTTGGCTTACTCATGCTCGTTCTTTTAGTCGCTGTGTATCCACTAGCCAATCAAATTGCACAGTTATCTTTTGGAGAGTGGTTGGCAGCAAGTATTGGCTTCTTTGTTGTCGGTTGGGTCTTTCAGTTTGTGGGACATTATTTTGAAAAGAAAAAACCTGCTTTTGTTGATGATGTGATAGGACTTGTGATAGGACCATTATTTGTATTGGCAGAATTTATATTTATGCTAGGTTTTAGAAAGTCACTGCATGAGCGTATTTTACAAGAGGCGCGTAGTAAACGAGAGACGATGGATTTAAGTCATTAAATATAAAAAAAGCCCCAACATATTGGGGCTTTTTCTTTCTTAAGTTTAAAACTTAAACGTTAAAACGGAAGTGCATTACATCACCATCTTGAACAACGTAAGTTTTACCTTCTAAACGCCATTTTCCAGCTTCTTTAGCGCCGTTTTCACCGTTGTATTGTACGAAGTCCTCATATGCAACAACTTCAGCACGGATAAAACCTTTTTCGAAGTCAGTATGAATCACACCAGCTGCTTGAGGAGCGGTTGCGCCAACTTTTACAGTCCATGCACGAACTTCTTGTACACCAGCAGTGAAATAAGTCTGTAAACCTAAAAGTGCATAACCTGCACGAATAACCACATTTAAACCTGGTTCTTCCATGCCCATTGCTTCTAGGAACTCAGCACGATCTTCATCTTCTAATAATGAAATTTCAGCTTCGATTTGGTTGCATAGAGGAACAACGATAGCGTTTTCTTCAGCCGCAAGTTTTTTAACTGCGTCTAAGTGCGGGTTGTTTTCAAAACCATCTTCTGCAACGTTTGCAATATACATAGTTGGTTTTAAAGTCATTAAACCAAAACCACGAACTAATTTGCGTTCGTCATCAGATAAATCAGCTGCACGCGCTGGTTTACCTTCGTCAAGTAACGGTTGGATTTTTTCTAAAACTGCTTTAGTTGCTACAGCTTCTTTATCACCGCCTTTAGCAACTTTAGTTAAACGTAAAATTGCTTTAGCAACAGTTTCGAGATCGGCAAGTGCAAGTTCAGTATTGATGGTTGCGATGTCGTCTAACGGATCAATTTTACCATTTACGTGAATCACGTTTTCGTCTTCGAAACAACGTACAACATGAGCGATTGCATCAGTTTCACGGATGTTAGCAAGGAATTGGTTACCTAAGCCTTCACCTTTTGACGCACCAGCAACAAGGCCTGCAATATCTACAAATTCCATTGTAGTTGGCAAAATACGCTGTGGTTTAACAATCGCAGCAAGTTTGTCTAAACGTGGATCTGGTACAGGAACAATACCTGTGTTTGGTTCAATGGTACAGAAAGGGAAGTTTTCCGCTGCAATCGCTGCTTTCGTTAATGCATTGAAAAGGGTAGATTTCCCTACGTTTGGCAGACCAACAATACCGCAATTAAAACCCATGAAAACCACTCACAAATGTGTAAATTAAAAATTGTCGATGATTTTACATGAAAGCCATGACAAAGTCATGGCTAGAGCAGGGTTGTATTGCTTTTAAACTTTACGTTTATCAAGTTGCTGGGCTAATGCATCGCCAGTCGCTTGTACTAACATGACTAAAACAATTAACACTAAAATGACGGCCACCATAATTTGCATATCAAAACGTTGATAGCCATAACGATAAGCAATGTCTCCTAGACCACCTGCACCAATAGCACCAGCAATCGCAGAGGAATTGATCATAGTCACAATAGTCACGGTAAAACCCGCCACAATACCCGGCAAAGCCTCTGGTAAAAGTACATGCCAGATAATTTGTTTACGGTTACAACCCATGGCTTGTGCAGCTTCAATTAAGCCTTGGTCGACTTCACGTAAACTGACTTCTGCAATACGCGCAAAAAAGGGAATTGCCGCAATAGTTAAGGGAACAACGGCTGCCCATACACCGTAACTTGTACCTACGATCCAGCGAGTTAGTGGAATCAGAGCGACCATTAATATAAGAAAAGGTACAGAGCGAGTAATGTTGATGATCCAACCCAAAGCTTGATTAATCTTTTGTGAGGAGTGAATGCCGTGCTCGGAGGTACTTACTAAAACAACGGCAATGGGTAAGCCAATTAAAAAAGCAATAAATGCAGATGCACCTACCATGAGTAAGGTGTCTACAGTTCCAGTAATTAATAAATCAATGAGCTGGTCGTGCATAGCCAAGTACCTCAAATTGTGCAATTGCAGTTAATGTGTCTTGTCGTATAGATGAAAGATCAATTTCTACGTTAGGAATACCGACTAAAAGTGAGCCAATAATGTGCCCTTGAATGGTATCGACCTGACTTTGATATAAATTGACAGGTGCTTTAAATCTGGCAAGTAGTTCTTGAATATCGGGAGCCTGATGTGCGTCAGCCTCATATTTCAGTTTTACAATAATATGCGTCGAATTTTCATCGGGTAGAGGACTGATTTTAAAAGGCAGAGTGATCTGTTCAAGATTCAGCAATTCTTGAGTAATCTGTTGTTCTGGTCGTGAAAATACAGACCAAACTTGTCCGGCCTCTACTATCTCACCTTGGTCAATCACCACCACTTGATCACAAATTTCTCGAATGACCTGCATTTCGTGAGTAATTAATACAATAGTAAGACCCAGCTCATGATTAATCTTTTTAAGTAAAGCCAAAATAGTGGCAGTACTTTCTGGATCAAGTGCTGAAGTGGCTTCATCACAAAGTAAAATTTCTGGATGGTGAACAAGTGCACGTGCAATACCGACGCGTTGCTTTTGTCCGCCTGAAAGTTGAGATGGGTAGTAGCCAGACTTATCAGCTAATCCCACCAGTGCCAAAACCTCATTTACACGTTGGTCGATATCTGCTTTGTTGTAATTGGAAACTTTTAAGGGCAATGCCACATTTTCCCAAACTGTTTTTGCAGACATTAAATTGAAATGTTGAAAAATCATTCCAATTCGTTGGCGAGTTTGAATAAGCTCGGCATGGCTCAATTCAGCAATGTTTTGTTGATGAATATGAATACTGCCAGTATTTACCTGTTCTAAGCCATTTAAAGTACGGAGCAAGGAAGATTTGCCTGCACCACTTTTACCAATAATGCCTAAAATCTTACCTTGAGGAATATCAAGGTTAATCTCTTTTAAAGCATGCAGTTTTTGACCTTGCGATTGGTAAAACTTATTTAAACCGCGAATTTTGATATGGGGTAGAGAAAAATCAACTTGTGATCCAAAACTCACCATTGTCATTCTCCTTATTTCCAGCCAGGGAACCAAAGTGTTGGCCCAATCTCAGCATCTAACACAGCTTTAACTTTTGGTGAGTTTTGATAGATCTCAACAAATTTCTTTAACTTATCGCCCGTATCTTGGTAGTCATCACGCACTACAAACAAAATTGCATAACGTTTATTGGTATTGTCATCAAGTAAAAGTGCACTTTCGGGGTCAGCTGTTTTTGCTAAGCGTAGGTAATGCGGATAGCCAAAAGCCAAGTCAACATCATCAATTGCACGAGCAGTCTGTGGCCCTTCAACCTCTACGAATTGCAAATTTTTAGGGTTTGAAACTACATCTTTTAGTGCAGATAAATGATTATTTGAATCTTTAAGCGTAATTAATTTAGCTTGCTGTAAAAGTAGTAGGGCACGACCTTGATTCACTGGATCATTTGGAATGACTACACGTGCGTTTTGTGGCAATTCATCAAGGCTTTTATATTTCTTTGAATAAAGTCCCACATGTGATGCTGCACCCACTGCAAATGCTTTTAATTTAAAGCCAGTTTCTTTAATTGCATTGTCTAAGAAAGGTTGGTGCTGGAAAAAGTTCGCATCAATATCCCTATGATTTAAAGTAATGTTTGGTGTATTCCAGTCAGAAAATTCGACCAGTTTTACATTTAAACCCTGTTTCTTTGCTTCATCGGCAGCAGCTTGTAAAGTTTTTGCAAATGGGGGACTAATCCCAATCACAAGTTCATTTGAGCCACTTTGGCGATGTTTATTCCAAAAGATTAAAGCAGCAACAAGGACTACAACGACTAAGCCTATGCCTAGCCATTTTTTTGAGGCTGTTTGAGCCATGTCTATCTCCAAATTTAGGCGGTTATTTCTTCAACTGTTGTTAAGTTTTTGCTGTTGTTATAGGGACTACATCGGAACGCTTGAACGGGGTGTTGTTCTGGTAATTGGTCACCCCGATTAAAAATTTTGTTCCGTAGTGAACCCGTTTTATATGTAGTTTTATAGCGACCACGTTGTTGTAGCTCAGGAATGACCAAGCGAATAAAGTCGTGGTGAGACTCAGGTGCAACTGTACGTGTCAAATTAAAGCCATCAATATCGGTTTCATCTAAAAGATGAATTAGGTATTCAGCAACTTCTTCGCCACTACCCACAATGAGTGGATAACGACCACCCAAAACATGTTGAGCTTTTAAGTCATTTTTTGTGATTTGTTGCTCTTTAAATTTTTCGGTAATCGAAACAATACTGTTACTTTTTTGGTAAGGAATTGCTTCATCGTCGGCAAATTTACTTAAGTCGATGCCAGTTGAGCTCGCATAATGCGCTAAGCCAGCTTCAGGACTTGCATATTGACGATATTCATTAAGTTTCTGTACAGCGAGATCATGTGTTTCGGCAACAACAACGGTGATGCCAACGAAGACTTTAATGTCATCCGCTGAACGGCCTTGCTGTTCTGCAAGAGCACGAATCTTTTTCACTTGTTCTCGTATTTTTTCGGGTTTGTCGCCGCCAATAAATACACACTCAGCATGACGCGTCGCAAACTGCATACCTTTGGGGGAAGCACCTGCTTGAAACAGTGTTGGTGTGCGTTGTACAGAAGGAGACACCTGAAACACACCTTCACTTTGGTAATATTTTCCGTGGTGGTGAATGGTGTGAACTTTAGATGGATCTGTAAAAACACGTCGTGCTTTATCTTTTTTAACGGCGTCGTTTTCCCATGAACCTTCCCAATATTTATAGCAAAGCTCTAAAAACTCTTCGGCTTGTTCATAGCGGGCATCATGGTCTTTTAAACCTTTTTGGCCAATCAAACGTTCAGCACTATCGAGATAACCCGTCACGATATTCCAGCCAATACGACCTTGAGTTAAATGGTCGAGACTCGCAAAGCGGCGTGCAAATTGATACGGATGTTCATAGCTTAAGTTCACAGTGACCCCAAAACTCAAGTTTTCAGTGACTGCCGCCATTGCTGAAATGAGTGTAGATGGGTCATGGCTTGGAAGTTGAATGGACTCTTTTAAAGTCAGATCAATACCATTTTGATAGACGTCATACACACCTGTAATATCTGCTATAAACAAGCCGTCAAATAAACCACTTTCTAATGTTTTGGCTTGTTCTGTCCAATAGCTCAGTTCATTAAAGCGGTGTGATTCATCACGTGGATGTGTCCATAAGCCATGATTGATATGTCCAACACAGTTCATGTCAAAGGCGTTTAATAAAATCTCTTTTGCTTTAAAATCTGCCATTACAATGTCCCCCGTCGAGGTGGTAGAACACCGTTAAGAACATAGTTCCCAATAAAGTAATATTTCCATCGTGCAGCATCATGTAAGGTATGCACACGCGCATTGCGCCAGAAACGGTCTAGACCATCTTGTGATTGACTACCACGGCTACCAGCAAGTTCAATCAGCTTAGACGAAGCTTTTAGCGCCGTATCACTACTATGAGCACGTACTTTGGCAACATCGATGGATGCTTTCGCAATACTTTCAGGTGTGGTCTCAATTTTTGCGGCATCGATTGATTGCGCAGCTTGTTTTAATAAAACTTCACTTGCTCGTACATCTACAGCAATGCGTCCTAGCTCATAAATCGTTAAAGGATCTTGGTTGGCTGTTTCTACTTGTGAGTCAATCCATGGACGAGCTTGATGTACTCTTTGCAAGCTTTCTTCAAAGGCTGCACGTGCAATACCTACCTCAATCGATGCATGCATAATTTGGGCAAAAGGACCCACTAAGGTTGGTTGTAAAAATGCAGTATCAAAAGGAATAACATCATCAACATCGACAAAAACCTGATCAAACTTAACTGTGCCGCTGCCTGTCGTTTTCTGTCCGAAGCCAGACCAGTCATCAACAAGTTTTAATCCTTGTGAACCACTTTTTACAAAGGCTAGACACTCTCGACCTGCATCATCTAAAACTAAGGTTGGAATACGGTGAGCAAATAAACTTCCTGTGCAGTAAAACTTTTCACCCTGAATCAGGTAGCCATTTTCGTGTGGACGGATATTGGTTTGCTTATGAGTTGAAGTTTTGGTTTTAAACTCAGCAAGTGCATTACCAAAGCGAGTGCCATTTAAAACTTCGCCATATAACCGTTGTTTTTGAGCTTCTGTACCTGTATTGCGTAACACTTCTAAGGCATAGAAGTGGTTTTGCGGAATTTGTCCGATTGAACCATCTGCACCGCTTAAAAGAGCAATTACTTTAGCAACGGTATGACTTGAAACTTCGGCACCGCCATATTGCTTAGGTACTGTAATTGCCCAAAGTCCAGACTGGCTCAATGCATCAATTTCGGTATACGGTAAAATTCGCTTAGCGTCTCGCTCAACTGCGGTTTTTTTAAATTGCTCAGCAAACTGTGTGGCAACTTCTAATGCTTCAGCATCATTTTGAATAATGTGCGCTTGGCCAGATGCCGACGTTTGTTTGGTTTGAACCGATTGATATGAAGTCATGACAATTTCTCCTTAAATCCAGGCATGGCGGGCAGGGAAATGACCATTAAGGTAATAATTGCCAATGGCATGTAGTTTCCAACGAACAGGGTCGTGTAAGGTATGTACACGGGCATTTCGCCAATGTTGATCCAAATTGTGTTGGCTTAAACTTGAACGGCTACCGCCTAGCTCTAGTAATTTTTCAGAGATCTGTAGAGCCGCATCATTGGCATAGACTTTTGCTTCGGCAACCAAAATTGAAGCTTTTGCTACTTGTTCGTCAGTCACCGTTTGAAGTTGATCAAGTTCATCTAAATATTCAGCAGCTTCATCAAGCAGTAAAATTGCTGCGTCGAGTAAAATATTTAACTTACCTACCTCTTGCAGGGTGTAATGTTCAAAGCTGGCTTTTTCAACATTTGCATCAATAATTGGACGTGCTTTATGAATAGTCGATAAAGTATCATCAAAAGCAGCTTCCGCAATACCGACATCAATGGCTACTTGTAATAACTGAGAATAAGCACCGCGATAAGTAGGGGCTTTAGTTAATAAGCGTTCATCAAAAATGAGTTCTGGATTAACTTCAACATGATTTAATTTAACCGTACCACTCGCTGTCGTACGTTGCCCAAATCCATTCCAGTCATTAATGACTTCAATACCTTGAGCATCTCGGTTAACAATCACTAAAACCACATGGCCTTCGGGATGAATCGCTTTAATTGCAAGCCAATGCGCAAAACTTGTTCCCGTCGAATAAAACTTTTCACCGTTTAAAATATATTTGCCGTTTTCAACAGTAAGATTGGTTTTTAAGGTTTTTGAATCATGGGTATTACGTTCTGGTCCACCATTGGCAAGACGCTTGCCGGCTAATATTTCTGAAAAGATAAATTGTTTTTGTTGTTCTGTACCCATGATTTCAATCAGGTTTAACAGACTAATCTGATTTTGTGGAATCTGACCAACATTCGCATCACCTTTACTCAAAATACGGAAAACTTGAGCCAAAGTTTTATTGGAAACAAAAGCACCGCCGTATTTTTTTGCAATGCGAATACCACCTAGACCTTTTTGGCTAAAGTTTTCGATTTGCTCATGCGGTAATAAGCGTTGTTGATCACGTGTATTACGACCCTCTAAAGCATAATCCGCCACTTGATAAGCAGCATTAATCGCTTGTTGATCATTTTGAATGATTTGGACGTAGGCAGTCGTTTTTGATAGAGAATTAGACATAATGACACCTTGTATTGCTGTCATTACCTTACAAAAGAAATATTTTTCCACTAAACGAGGACTTATGCTCAGCTTATGAAATAAAGTGCAAAGCATTTTTTTTGCTTTTTAATGAAAAAATAGAGATATCGAAAGATTATAAAAAACAATAGTTTAAGGTTATTATGTGGAAAAATAATAATAGAATTGGTTTTAATATGAAAAAGAGCAATAAGTACGGTAAAAAAAGATATAAAAAAATAGACTTAAGTGTCAGTGAAAAATGAGCACAATATCCATTGTTTTAACTAAAAATAGCTTCTAAAGTATCTACTTACCGACGACCATTTTTGTACAAATAGTCAAATAAAAATAAACGTGGAGATTTTATGCGGGTTTTGTATCAGTTTCCTTTGTCCCATTATTGTGAAAAAGCTCGCTGGTTGTTAGACCATAAAGAACTTGATTATGTGGCTCATAACTTAATTCCAGGCTTTCATCGTGCTTTTGCACAACTCAAAACAGGCCAAAATTTACTGCCTATTTTGAAAGATGATCATCAATGGATCGCTGAATCGACTAAAATTGCACTTTATCTGGATGATACTTATCCGGAGCATTCACTGTTACGTCGTGATGAACAATTAAGACAGCAAACATTAAAAATAGATAGTTTGGCTGATGAGCTAGGTATTCATGTCCGTCGTTGGGCTCTAGCTCACACGTTGGCGCATGGAGACCATGCTTTAGAAATTATGATGGGTGAACAAGGCTATTTACGTCAGTTTGAAAAAATATCGAAGCCATTCCTCAAAACACTGGTAAAGAAGAACTATAAACTTGAAGAAGAGCTAGTCAACCAGTCAAAAGAGCACATGGATGAGCTCATAAATGAATTAAATAACTGCTTAATCGAAAATCAGGCACGTTATATGGTGGGTGATCGCTTAAGTCTTGCTGATATTTCTGTTTGTTCTATGCTTGCTCCTTTATTAGAAATAAAGGGCACGCCGTGGGAGCGGGAAGAAGCTGAAGGTGTTTCAGAAGAATGGAATAACTATCAGCAAAATTTACTCGATTTACCTCTAGGTCAGTATGTTTTAAGAATATATCAAACTGAGCGTAATGCGCGAGTAGATTGGCGAGGAATTTAAAATTATAAAATGCCCTGAGAAAATCGGGGCTTATTTTTATCTTTGCTAGTTATTTTATTAATGTAGATATTACTATCAATTTTCTAAATGATTTTTATTAAGCCATTTGTTTATATTATTTTGCCGCCAAAATTACTTTTTACAATATAAATTCAATTTTATCTAAATGACTAATAACTTTAATTTTTATAATTTTTTGGAAAATACAATTTTTCTAAATACTATTTTTAGCCAAAGTTAAGCCACTTTATTGTGCATGTGTTTACATTGTAATCAATAATTGCCACATTTAAGTGTAATTAGATGAGCTTAATAATAGACAGAAGATTAAAACATAGATTAAAGTAGAAACATGTGAGCAGTTTTAAAGGTATTAATTCTGCAAAACAGATTGAATAGAATAAGTGAAGCAAATGGATGGATCCGACTTGGAAAAGTTGGCTCGATAATTGCAATTTAATAAAAAATCACTCTATTGCTCTATATGAATGATTCTATAGATAAATAGAGAGAATGATCATCAAGGAGTTCTTATGAAACGTTCTGCAACCTCTCTCATTATTTCAACAGTTATGCTTTGTACGGTTGGCGCTACTTCTCAAATTCAAGCAGCAGATACATTAGCTAAAATTAAAAGTACCGGAAAGATCGTAATTGGTCATCGAGAATCTTCAGATCCAATTTCATATGTTGTTGCAGGTAAACCAGTAGGTTATGCAGTCGATATCTGTAACCAGTTTGCAAATGACATTAAAAAAGAACTGAAAATGCCTAGCTTAAAAGTTGAGTACAAGGCTG
Organism: Acinetobacter sp. 12966; assembly: GCF_031196995.1. NCBI lineage: Bacteria > Pseudomonadati > Pseudomonadota > Gammaproteobacteria > Moraxellales > Moraxellaceae > Acinetobacter > Acinetobacter sp. 12966. The sequence goes on along the minus strand of NZ_JAVIMC010000124.1, from coordinate 128,069 downwards.
TAACTTCATCAACACGTATTCCTGAGCTTTTGGCAGGCAATATCGATATGGAATGTGGTACTACTACAAACTCTAAACAACGTCAGCAACAAGTTGGTTTCTCAACTAACTACTATGCAACTGAAGTGCGCATGGCTGTTAAAGCAAATTCAGGCATTAAAAGTTTGGCAAACTTAAATGGTAAAGCTGTTGTTACCACTCAAGGCACCACATCTGACAAATACATCAAGATGAATGAGAAAGGTCAGGCAATTAATGTTCAAAATATTTATGGTAAGGATCATGCTGATTCTTTTGCCATGATGGCATCTGGCCGTGCTGCTGCATTTGTAATGGATGATAATATTTTAGCAGGCTTGATTGCTAAATCTTCTACACCTAAAGCTTTTGCAATTGTAGGTCCAGTACTTTCATCTGAACCTTATGGAATTATGCTTGCTAAAGATGATCCAAAATTTAAAGCGGTTGCAGACCGTACTGTAAAGAACTTGTGGAAAACTGGTCAAATGGACGCTTTATATAAGAAGTGGTTCTTATCTCCAATTCCACCAAAAAATACGAATTTGAACATGCAACAAAGTTCATCTTATAAGAAATTAAAAGCTAACCCAACAGATGCTGGAATCTAACTGGATCTTTTTGTCCTAAATTTACTTGTGTAAGTGTAAAGATTCATTTGCACAAGTGGTCTATTTTCTAAAGATATTAATTTAAGGGGCAAACATGTCAGTCGGCTCGCTAAACTGGACTATATTCTGTGCGGAGTCTAATGAATATGGTGTCGATAAAGCCGCATGGGCAGAATCAGTTTGTAAAGCTATTGGTAGCTCAAGCTACAATGCTTATGCTGAGGCACCCACATGGTTACAAATGTTAGGTTCAGGCGTGTTCACTATGGTTTGGACAGCTATTATAGCCTTTCTTATCGCATTTTTATTAGGTTCTCTCCTAGGGGTAATTCGTACATTACCTAACAAACCTCTCGCATTTATCGGCAATTGTTACGTTGAAATTTTCCGTAATATTCCACTTATTGTGCAACTATTCTTCTGGGCTTTTGTTTTTCCGGAATTTCTACCGGACAGCTTAAGTGCAGGTAGTGGGGATGTGGTTGCTGGTGGATGGTGGAAAAATCTATTAAATCAACAACCAGCGGTTATTGGTGTTTTTGCATTAGGTCTCTACACGGCTGCCCGTGTATCTGAGCACATACGTGCCGGAATTAATACCGTTTCTCGTGGACAGAAGTTCGCAGCTTCCGCTATGGGTTTTACTACTGCACAAAGCTATCGTTATGTCATTTTACCGGTTGCATATCGTACCGTATGGCCAACGATTACATCTGAAGCAATGAACGTTTTCAAAAACTCAGCTGTTTTATATGCGTTGAGTGTGTTGAATTTCTTTGCTTATACGAAAACGATGCGTGAAGAAACTTCTCAGGACATCATCATTCTTATCCTCTCTACACCTGTTTATTTGATTATCACTTATAGCATTAAGTTTGTAATGGCATGGATTGAGAAACGAATGGCTGTACCTGGCTTAGGTTCAGGAGGGAAGTAATCATGGATTTTTCTTTATTACAAAACCCTGACGTGATCGCAGCACTCAAAGAAGGTTTCATTTTTACGCTTACCGTAACGGTACTAGCAATGATGGGCGGTATCCTAATTGGAACCCCATTGGCAATGATGCGTTTATCTAGCAATGCCATCGCAAGTAATTTTGCAAAATTTTATGTTGATCTGTTTCGTGGTATTCCACTGATTCAGGTGATCTTTATTTTCTACTTTTTGTTACCAAAAATATTTGAGTTTCAATCTGATACCTATTGGGGGCCGCTATTTTCGAGCGTTGTAACTTTTGCTATTTTTGAAGCTGCATTTTTTTCGGAAATTGTACGTTCTGGAATTCAGTCTATTTCAAAAGGTCAGGTACATGCAGGCTACGCGCTTGGTTTTACCTATGGTCAATCAATGCGCTATGTGGTTTTACCTCAAGCCTTTCGCAACATGCTTCCGGTATTGTTAACTCAAACCATTATTCTGTTTCAGGATGTATCGTTAGTTTATGTGATTAGTGCACCAGACTTTTTAGGTCGTGCAGATACATTAGCTAATACTTATGGACCTGAAACGAAAGCAACATTCTATTTAATCGTCGCTGTAGTGTATTTCTGTAGCTCGTTTGTGCTGTCGCAATTAGTCAAACGCTTACAGCAAAAAATTGCCATCATTCGCTAATTGGAGATTTTAAATGCCAATGATAGACATCCAACATATCTCTAAATGGTATGGTGATTTTCAAGTTTTAACAGATTGCACGACGAGTATTGAAAAAGGTGATGTCGTTGTTGTTTGTGGACCATCTGGTTCAGGAAAATCAACACTCATTAAAACAGTAAATGCTCTAGAACCATTTCAACAAGGTGACATTATTGTTGATGGGATTTCGCTTAAAGATCCAAAAACAGATCTGGCTAAATTCCGTTCACGAGTGGGAATGGTCTTTCAGCACTTTGAACTTTTTCCACACATGACTGTTTTGGAAAATTTGACGATTGCTCAAGTTAAAGTGTTAAAGCGTTCAGTTGCAGATGCTCGCGAAAAAGGTTTGAAATATTTAGAACGTGTAGGTTTACTTGCACATAAAGATAAGTTTCCGGGGCAGTTATCGGGTGGTCAGCAACAACGTGTCGCGATTGCACGTGGCTTGTCTATGGACCCAATCTGTATGTTGTTTGATGAACCAACTTCTGCACTTGATCCTGAAATGGTCGGTGAGGTTCTTGAAGTTATGGTACAGCTCGCACATGAAGGTATGACCATGATGTGTGTTACGCATGAAATGGGCTTTGCTAAAAGAGTATCTAACCGTTTAATTTTTATGGATGAAGGTAAAATTTTAGAAGATTGCCCAACTCATGAATTCTTTGATAATTTAGAAGCTCGTCATGAGCGTGCTAAACTTTTCTTAGAAAAAATTCAGGCGATGCACTAATAACCCTAATAAAAAAGAGCCATTAAAGGCTCTTTTTTTATATCTAATTTTTAGAAACTATACTTTGCTAGCAGGTTGATACGTGAATAATCCCCCTTGTCACCGGCAAAAGTTTCACGTTGACCGTAAGTATATTCGGCTCCTAAATCAATATTTTTAACTGGGTTCCAGATTAAATTGACTAAAGCGTTATAAATTTCTTTGTTATAGCTAGTATTGGTTAAATTGCTATTTGCATAGACATTATCATCTTTATATTGAATACCACCTATAGCAAAAGTAGAACGTAGAATAGGGCTCCATTTACGTTGATATCCAATTACTGCGCTATCAAATTCACCTAAATTAATATCCTGTGTTGTTGTGTCATAGTTATAAGCTGAATTGCTATAAAGTAAATAACGGCCATCGCCTTTAACATGATAGTAGTTAGCAACTACGCTATCTTGAGGCGTTAAATCATATTTACCACCAACACCTACACCCCAACCAAATTTTTCTTCAGAAGCACTATCTTTTGGAGCTACACGGTTTTCATGGGCAAGACCATGTAACTGTAATAGGCCTTTGTTATTTGTAGTTTTGAAATCATATCGTGCTGTTAAAGCAGGAAAGCGGCTTCCACCGGCAGCATTACCAGCTTTTTCAACATCACCACCTTCTAAGGCAACTAATATTTTCTGTTGTGCATTAATTGGCTGAGTGTATCTAACCTGTACTGTACGTGTAGTACCTGTACCAATAGCGCCATTAAAATCTACTGTCTCTGGTGATGTATCTGTGTTTACAAACGGTGAAGTTGTTTGACCAGCTAACCATTTTCCTAAAGACATATAGGCATGGCGAACACGGAAAGTACCATTGCCATTATCTCCATTGCCACCCATGAAATCGGCTTCAATTTTACCTGTTAAATCTCCATATTGAGTTGGACGAGTAATATCTAAGCCAATTCGTGAAGTTGCTGCAGATACATTGAGTGAGTCTTGTTTTGGATCATCTTTATTGAGTGGATAATTGGCACCATTTGAAATACTGCCATTTGAACCTTTAAAGTCATAGGTTGCATCTGCACGAACACTACCATAAAGCTTGACTTGAGTTTGTCCATCGGCCATAGCCATCCAACCTGGTTTTGATGCAGGAGGTGTAGGGGGCGCTGGTGCTGCGGGAATTGTTGCTGGAGCAGTGACATTTAAAGCTGTTTTTTGTTGATCAGATAGTTTCTGAACGAGTTGTTTTAACTCCTTTACTTCATCACGTAAGGCGTTAACTTCAGCATCTGTAGCGGCATGCACAGGCATCGTCACGCCCATTGCACCTAAAGAACTCATTGCTAACACTAGTGTTTTGATCTTATTCACAGGAACTCCCCCGACATGGATAAAAATTTTCCTGCAAATACATAACAAAAATGATGCCAACTTTACGAAGTTTGAAAAATAGTCAAATTTTGATGTTTACTTCCTTTTTAGCCTCAAATGATAGTGAGAATAAGGATTTTGCATCGATAAATCAGATTTAAGCATAAACTGACTCTCTAAAATGAACCTCCCCTGACACTACTTGCACGTTTAAAAGGCATAAAAGAATTAAGGTCTATAAAAGAAAAAGAGTTTTGCTGCCCATAAACCTTTGTATTTTCAATGCAGAGGTGGTGGTATAGGGTTATACTGTCTTTACTGTGAAATTCTGGCTGGAGATAAGAGTGGAGTTAGATCGTTTTGATAAACAAATTCTAGAAATTTTGTCTCATGAAGACTTAAATTTGAATGAACTTTCAGAACGGATCAATCTGTCAGTCAGTTCTGTGCATCGACGTATTAAGCACCTGATTGAAGCCAACATCATGGGGCAGCTCAAAAGGGAAATTAATTTTAGTAAGCTTGGTTTTACTTTACATATTTTATTGCAAGTATCATTGAGCAAACATGATAGTGAAACATTTGATAAATTTTTGTCTGAAATAGAGGCAATTCCAGAAGTAACAAACGCATTCTTAGTCACAGGGCAAAGTGCAGATTTTATTTTGGAGCTTGTAGCACGCAACATGGATGACTACAGTGAAATTTTATTAAGACGTATTGGAAAAATCGACAATGTAGTTGCTTTGCATTCTAGCTTTGTCATTAAAGAATATAATGTGTTTAATTGCTATAACTTGCTCAACAAGCTATAAAAAACGCACCAAATGGTGCGTTTTCTTTGATTCAAATGTTTGATTTAAGCATCAAGTTGAGCCAAAACCTCATCCGAGAATTCAACGTTAGTATAAACGTTTTGTACATCGTCAAGATCTTCAAACATATCAATCATTTTAAGAATTTGTTTTGCTTGATCAACATCTGTAATTTCAGCTTTTGTGGATGGACTCATCACAACTTCTGCGTTATCAGATTTTAAACCAGCAGCAGTAAGGGCATCTTGTACTTCACCGAAAGTCTCAGGTGAGGTGATTACTAAAATGCCATCTTCTGAAACTTCAATATCTTCAGCGCCAGCTTCTAAAGCAACTTCCATGATTTTGTCTTCTAAAGAAACATCTTCAAAAGTAATCTCACCACGCTTAGTAAATAGATAAGACACAGAACCCGCAGTTCCTAAGTTACCATTTGTTTTACTAAAACAGTGACGTACATCTGGCACTGTACGGTTTAAGTTATCTGTCATTGTTTCAACAAGAACAGCAACACCGCCAACCCCATAACCTTCGTAAGTTACTTCTTTTAAATCATCATTATCTTCACCACCAGCACCACGTTGGATTGCACGGTTAATGGTGTCACGTGTCATATTAACTGAGAGAGCTTTTTCAACTACTGCACGCAGACGAGGGTTGCTAGCAGGATCTCCACCACCAAGTTTGGCAGCAGTCACAATTTCACGAATATATTTAGTAAAAACTTTACCGCGACTTGCATCTTGTTTAGCTTTACGATGCTTAATATTGGCCCATTTAGAATGACCCGCCATGGACGTGAACTCCAAAAAAAGAAAATGCAAAAGTGCTGGAATATTAGCATAGGCTTGGTTTTGTTGAAAACTGTTGCCCTGCGTTTTGTTAGCCAATTGAATAAGAACAATAAGCTTAAGACCTAATGAGTGAGATTTGGTCAAATCAAGTCCAATTTGATTTAGTTAATTTTTACATCTATGTCAAATTGAGCATATAACTCTTTAATGGTTTCCAAGTCTTTTTGTAAATCAGTCGGGTAAATTTTACCTAAAATCCCACCTTGTTTACTTCGAGCATTGGCATACATTAAAACAATAGGAACATTAGCTGCTTTGGCAATATGCCAAAAACCTGTACGGATAGGCTTTCGTTCAGAGCCATCTTTAGCACGTGTAGCTTCTGGAGCAATCACTAAGTTAAATGTTTCATGGGTTTGAAATTGTTCAACCATTTGCGAAACGATATCTTTACTTGCTTTACGGTCAACAGGAATGCCACCAAGTTTTTCTAGAAGGGGCTTAAGTGGGCCCTTAAAGAGTTCCTTCTTTATTAACGTATGAATTTTGATGTCTAACATTTGGAAGAGGGCAATCGATAGCACTGCATCTAGATTTGAGGTATGTTCAAAGCCAATAATAACTTGTTTTTTCTCAAGAATTTGAGGGTCTACATTGTAAGTCCAGCCAACGGCTTTAAAGATAGAATTACCTAGAAATTTTTTCATACATCAGTGCAAGGTGATAAATTTTCAGGATTCTAATATGAGTTTGTAAAAAAGCCTAGAAAAATTATGAAAGCTAAAGTAGACCACAAAAGTTAAAGGTTATCTAAGTTATAGAATAATAAGCTTAGATAATTTTAAAATTAAGATGCCTGTTCTGGTATCTCTTCATTAATTAAATATTCAATATATTTCCAAATTTTTTCAGGGTTAATAAGGTTTTTATCTGTCGTCCCATCAATAATCATCCCATCAATAATAGAAATAATGATATGAACAAGGGGAGTTGGATTTTCTATGCCTAATTGAGTAAGTTTTTCATGTAATAAATTAGTCAACCATTTTGTATATTCATAAAATGGTTCACGAATTGAAGTATATTGTTTGGATACTTCAATAAATGCCTTTTTAAATAAACATCCATTAAATGTTTCGCTATTGATCCATTCAATATACCAATTAAAAATAATATGAATTTGTTCTAGCGGAGTAGCATCTTTATGCAAACTCAACTGTTCATTGATAGAGTTTTGGATATTTATATTCCGATGTTGCAAACATTCCATAATTAAATTTTCCTTTGAAGGGAAGTATTTATAGAAAGTCATTTTTGCAACATTTGATTCGGCAATAATACGGTCGACACCAGTAGCATTGTACCCAATCTGATTAAATAAATTTAAAGCAGTATTTATAATATCTTCTTTTTTTGACATTACTATTCCATATAGTTAAAACTAATTATAACTTAATCTAAAATATTAAATTTTTAATACAAATTATGATAATGAAAAAGTGAATTTGATTCAAGTTGAGATTGTGATAATGATTATCATTAATTGAAGTTTTTTTTAAAATTTTTATTTGATTTCGTACCATTTTAATTCTAATATTAATTGATGATGGAATAAGTTTAAACATTAATTTAAGTCATTGTTTTTATAATAAAATATGTAAAAATTGATCATGCTTCAATAAGTTTAATGAGAGCGAATATGCCTAAGAAATTTGAGAATTTTAATAATCCTAGAAAGAAAGCACTCGCAGGGATGAAGCAAAGCATTTCAGTAGAACTATGGGAAAAAAATTCAAACTTTTTAACTCACTTAAGAGCAAAAATTGCTAAACATCCAGTATCCCATCATCCGGCAATTGATACTTTAAATAACGGCGAAATTAATAAAGAAGACTTAAAAAAAATTCACTTAGAGTATCGTCATGCAATTGTGCAAACTTTTACTGATGCATTGCTCATGGCCCAATTTCAAACAAAACAATTGGAACCGAGATTGCATGCTGGTGCAAAAATGTTTCCGCGTTTTCTGTTGAGTTTAAATATTTTTGATGAGTTTGGATTTCGTCCAGGATTAGATAAAGATGGCTACTATCAGGGAAATCCTGAATATGCTCATTATCCTTTATTTGAAGATATATTGAATGATTTTGGTATCACTGAACAAGATCGCCAAAATTATCACCCGAGTAAAATTGCAGATCAGGTTAGGGTATTTTTAGAAAATACTTATGATGACTACAAAGCAGTTTCAGCCTTATTAGCAGTTGCAGAAGAAGAGGTGATTCTATATAGCCCACCTTTACGGAGAGCAACTAAAGCAGTTGGTCTGGATGTGGACGGTGGTGGTTATTATCATGTACATGGTATCTCTGAGGATGAAAGTGCTGAAGCAGCAGACGATGATCATGAAGAAGATTTATGGTATGTGTTGATGCAAGCTTGTACAGAAGAAGATTATAACTATATTGAAAAGATATGCTTAGAATATTGTGATTTATGGGAAAAGTTCTGGGATACACAATTAGAGAATTCTGAGCCCATACGAAAGCAAATCTTAGCTTAATAGATTAAAGATGAATATTTAGTAAGGAACGTAAGTGTATTTTAAAACATCTAAAATTTAGGGATAAAATAAATTTAAATTTTGAGTATTTTTTATAAGAGTAAAGCATATTCTATTTGGATATATATTAAAAAACCCCATAAACTTTTTGTTTATGAGGTTTGGTATTTGGTGGGCCCACACAGACTTGAACTGTGGACCAACGGATTATGAGTCCGCTGCTCTAACCAACTGAGCTATAGGCCCTATAAGTCAGAAAAGCTTTTAATCTCAATGCTTTTCAGTGCGTGCAATACTAATCAATTTTTTAATTAAACACAAGTCATTTTCTGAAGTAGACGCAAACTAAACCAAAAATATTGTGTCATATTGGTTAATATTTCAAGCGATAGTGATTCTAGCTTAAGTGTACTTCAAGAGTAAAGTGGGAGAAGTTATTTATCGATCAATTAGAATTTATTCCAACAATCTATTGTGACGATGACTTAATTGTATTTGTAGTTTGAGACATTAATTTATATAAAATAAATTTTGTTTAAAATATGAGCAGTAAGTGTTGGTGTATTGTTTGAATGTTTTGAAAGACTGGAGTTAGAAAAATTTACTTAAGATAAATATAAATGGAGGTTAAAAATACTATATAAAATTTTCTATATTTTTATACTGTAATTAAGCTTTAGATATATAATAAATCGTCTTTTATATATCTTTCGAAAGATAATAGTTGCAATAATTCTCTTAATAAGATTCTAGCTTATAGGTAGTAAAGAAAATATAAACTATTAGGTCCAAATTACTTAAGAAAATAGTATTATTAATTTTTATAATAGGTTGAAATTTAAACTCAACTTATTAAAAAGCAAACATTAAGCTATAAAGTTAGCAACTTTAATAATGAAACATAAAATTAACAAATTCAAGGGATTTAATATATTTTATTTAAATAAATTTAAACACAATAAATACTTTTTCTTAAAGTATTTATTGTGTTTTGCTAAAAAAGCTGTTAAGAGAGGTAATAGAAATTTTTATCATTAAACTATCTTTCTCTAAAATATTTTCTATATAAAACCTAAATTGTGACTGTCTTCACAATAATATAAATGTTTGTATCTTATAAACTTTATACTTGACTGAAACACTTGGTTTTAATAAAGTATAAGTGTATTTTTTACAAAATAAAATATTATTGCTTAATCCTGAAATACAACAAGAGGCCTACTTTCTAAGTAGGCTTTTTGTTTTTAGTAGTATTTAGATATAGAGTACAGAGTAATAAGCTTAAGCTTTAAATAACTAGATTTAAAAAGAATTAAAATTATAAAAATCCTTAGACTTTCAGAAATAACCTATAAAATTTTATAAATTTTCTTGAATAATTTGGATGAGTTCTCGAGTCGCTTTAGATAATGGGCGGTCTTGAAGCCAAATTAAGTAAATGGATAGAGGTAAATGATTTTTGGTATTTTTAAAATCTAAAAGAACTAAATGACCTTGATCGATTTTTTCTTGTACTAATGATAACGGAAAATTTCCCCAACCGAGTCCCGCTTCAACCATGTTAATTGCTGTTTGTAGACTATTCGTTTTCCAATACATTGCACCAATAATTGAACGGGGATCTTTCATTTCATGTTCACTACTCGCCACAACAATTTGTCTAATATTGATTAATTCTTCAATAGAAAACTGTTTTGTTTTATCTTGTAGAAGACTATGACTAGACGAAATTGTGGCAACTACTGTTTCAGTCATGACCAATTGCAAATTTTCACGCATTTTTATATTTAGGTCTGAACCTGCTAAGCAAAGACTGATTTGCTCCGTATAAAGTAAATTAACAATGTCGTCTTGGGGAGCCGTAATAATCTCTATGTTCAGTAAAGGGAATTTATCGGCTAACTTTTTTATAGAAGAAAACAATAGTTTGGTATTTACATCAGAAACAACGCCAATACGCAATTTACTTTCAAGGCCTAAAGAAAGTTCATGTGCATGATTGCTAAATAGCCTAAGTTGTTCAGAGATAATTCGTGCTTGAGGTTCCAAAGCTAATGCGGTAGCGGTTGGAATGACCTTTCGAGGAGTCCGTTCAAATAATATGTAACCCAATTCTGCTTCTAAATTAGCAATGGCCATACTTACCGCTGAGGGGACTCGATTGAGTTTACGAGCGGCCGCAGAGAAAGAACCTGTATCAAGTACAGTTATGAAAAGTTCAATATTTTCACTGTTAAAATTCATTTTGATATCAGCTAAACTGAAAGCTATTAACTTTATATATGATTTTGACTGAAATTAAAATATAAGGAATGAAGCAGAGTTTGTTGATTATGCAAGGTATAAAGCGTCGAATTGTATATGTTTCTTCCTATGAGATAATCGGCATGATTATTTCATCAGTAGGGTTAGCGATTTTGGCAGGTGATAGTGTTGAACATACAGGGCCACTATCTGTCATGATTACGACCATCGCTGTGACTTGGAATTTTATCTACAATATTTTATATGAGAAATGGGAAGCTAAACAAAGCAGTCATATCCGTACAGTTAAGCGTAGAGTTGGACATGCCATCGGTTTTCAACTTACTTTGGTTCTGTTTTTAATTCCGCTTATTTCATGGTGGATGGATATTTCCCTCATTGCTGCTTTTTGGTTAGATGTGGCCTTTATTATCATTATCCCTATCTATACTTTTATATTTAATTGGAGCTTTGATAAGTTATTTGGATTGCCTATTTCGGCGCAGGCTAAAGCGCTACCAGAATAACTGTAAAATCATTTTAATAAGCTATCAAGGTGATCGACTTTGATAGCTTATCTAGCTTCATTATTTGATTTGATCAATAGCTAACTTTTTTGAAAACTTTAATTGAGCTTTCTTGGCGAAAATATAATAAATTAAAGCAGTTGAGATAAGGCCTACCAGCCACGATAAATCGATTCCTCCTAGCATTGCCGCAATTTGACCCGTATAAAATTTACTATCAATAAATGGTAGTTGAATCAAAATACCTAGAAAGTAGCAGGTAATACCAATCCGATTCCAACGTCCATACTTACCATTTGGATCATAGAGCGCATCAACATCACATTCTTCTTTAGAGATAAAGTAGTAATCAACAAGATTAATGGCACTCCACGGAATAAAAAAGGTAAGCAAAAACAAAATAAATGCTTTAAAGGCGCTTAAAAAAGTATGTTCACCTATAATTGCAATAAAGGTTGAGACTACAACCATAGCAAGGACAATCAATAATCTTGTTATTTTTGAGATTTGATTTGTTGATTTGAAACTATTCCAAATCGTAGCAATACACATAAAACTGCCATAGGCATTTAAGGTCGTCAGAGTAACTTTCCCAAAAGCGATACTAAAATATAGAAAAGTCACGACAAGGGCAATTGGGTTCATACCAACAACATATTGAACTTCATTTCCGACAAAATTGCCGTTTGCAACTTGAGCGATTAAAACGCCTAAGCTCATAGAAATTTGTGAGCCAATTAAAGAACCTAAGCCCACTGCCCAAAAAACACGAGATGAAGATGTTTTAGTTGGCAGATAGCGAGAATAGTCTGCAACATAGGGGCCAAAAGAGATTTGCCAAGAAGCAGAAAGGGAAACTGCTAATAAGAATGAAGACCAGCTGAAATGACGTACTGCTAAGAGCTCAGAAAAATCAGAAAGTGCTAAGATCTGAGTCAAAATAATCACAAAAGCAATCAAACCAATAATACTGGCTACTTTACCTACCAAATGGATTAAACGGTATCCAATCGTTGCGAATAAAATGATTAAACTTGCATAAATTAAGATGCCAGTTGTATTGCTGACATGTGCTAAATGTGCAATTGCTTTACCCGCTAATACCTCTCCAGTTGCGGTAAAGCCAATATACATAAGGCAAACGAGTATGATTGGAATGCACGCGCCATAAACCCCAAATTGCACACGGCTTGAAATCATTTGAGGCAGACCAAGTTTAGGACCTTGGGCAGCATGTAGTGCCATGACGGCAGCACCAAAACATTGTCCTACTAATAAGCCAATAATAGACCAAAAAACATCCCCACCTAACACAACGGCTAGCGCGCCTGTCACAATGGCTGTGATTTGTAAGTTAGCCCCAAACCATAGGGTGAATTGGGCAAATACTCCGCCATGTCTTTCATTTTCAGGAATAAAGTCGATGCTTCGGTTTTCTATAAAACTACTATTAGGTTTCCCAGCCGATGAGTCCATTTCACTCTCCTTATCCTTTAAGAGCCATCCTATTCTTATTTATTCATATTTGTATAATCAAATATAAACATGTATATACAAGTAATTTTAAGAAGAATCAAATATTTTTGAAGTATTGGATATTAAAATTGAGTTAAATAATTCATAGATAAATAGAAAAAGTATTTGACTGATTTTATTTTTAAAAAGTTAAATGATAAAAAAATAATATATAAAAAAGCCCTCTGAAGAGGGCTCGATTTTATGCGTTTGCGTCTAAAACAAGTTGGAAATAAGTGGGAAGTTCAGAAAATTGTACCAGTTGGGTCTTATCTTCTTGCTTAAAATAATACTGATAATTTGGAGTGTCTAAATGGTTATCTAGATATTGGGTTGCATCTGTAAACTGTGCTTTTGCAATCGGCTTATCTTTCTTGCATTTAATAATAACAGGATTTACGGAGTTTAATTTTACAGGAACTCCATTTTCAAATTTAGCAGTTTCAATCAATAAGGAAATTTTGAAATCTCCGAAGGTTACACAGAAGTGACCTCCTTTTTCTGTCTTAATTTCTCGGTCGGAGAAAAGATCTTTAAATAAATTCTTTAGGGATTCTCTGTGCTTATCTAAGGCAACTTGAAATTCATGATCTCGTTGCTCGATCTTTTCTTGCTCTTCTTGTAGCAATTTGGCTTGCTTTTCAATTGTTGTAAAATCCAGCTTCATTTTAATATCTCCTTTGGTAGTTTTAAAACTATATATGGCAATCTTTCATTAAGTTTTAAAGAAACATACAGTATTTGTTACAACGGAATAATTAAGATGAGCTTTTGTATAAACCATCACAAATATAAAAAAATATTTTGAAAATATAAGAATTTAAAAAAATTGTTGAGAGATAATCTTTACATTTGGAAATGCTGCTACATATTAATAATAGATTTTAATGTAGCAGCATATTTCTTATTTTGTACAATGTTTTACCATAAGTGGAGTGCTTTTAATTTTAAAAAATCCTCCGCTACTCATAACACCAAGCATCACTAAAACTGTTCCTAGTAACTGCCAGATATTGAGGGTTTGACCAGTAAGTAGAGCAATTATCATACTGAACACTGGCACAAAGTTAAAAAAGACAGAAGCACGACCAGCACCTAACTTTTGTATGCCATTAAACCAGAATAGATAAGCAATCATGGTAGAGCAGATAACAACATATGCCATGGCTAAATGTGCATTTAAAGGTGCAGATGCAATTGCTGTAAGAGGATCTTCAAATATCACACTCAACAAACCAAGTGTTATTGCCCCGAACAACATAGAAAAAGTTGTTGTTTCTAAGGGAGTAGCATTTTTTACATAACGGCGAGACAGTACATTTGCTAAGCAAAATCAAATGCGCCCAATAATATAAATAGATCTCCAATGTCTATTTTGAGGTGCAGCAAAGTCGTTATATGTCCCTGACTAATCACCAGTAACACACCACTTAAGCCAAATAAAACGCCTAAGAATTTATGAGTGTTAAGTTTTTCTCCATCTAAAAGGATTGTCATTAATAGAGTCATTAATGGCGTAGTTGCCATAATCAAAGCACCGTTAACAGCTGAGGTGGTTTGAAGTCCATAAAAACAGCCAATGTTAAATCCCGCAATTCCGATAATACCAATAATCAGATAGATAACTAGATTCTGTCTTAAGGCTGTCCATCTAAGCTGGCCTGTTATTGAAAAGATTAAGAGTAAGCCTAGACTTGCAATAAAAAAACGTTCAGACGCAGCAGATAACGGGGGCATATGTTGAATAATATAAGACATTGCATTAAATGCTGATCCCCAAAAAAACATCGTTAAGACAACACCAGCATAGGCATAAGCCACCGTTCTGTTCATGGACAGGCTCCCATTAAGAAAGGTTTTATTCTCGACAAATCTATAAAGGTGTACAATTCCATATTAATACACTTCTAATGTGAAAAATTGCACAATGATTGATTGGGAAAATTTGCATTACTTTTCAGTTTTTACCGAAGAAAAGTCACTTTCCGCTGCTGCCAGAAAATTGGGCGTAGACCATGCAACTGTCTCCAGAAGAATTGCCCAGCTAGAACAAAACTTAAAACTTAAATTAGTGGATCGTAGACCACGCACATACATACTTACCCCTGATGGAGAGCATCTTGCACAAGTAGTTGCTCGTATGATGGAAGAAACGTTTTCTATTGAACGTTTAACTCAGGCTGGTCAGCAAGAAGTGATGGGTAGTGTTTCTATTAGTATGCCTCCTTTAACGGCAGCGCATCTTATCATGCCTCATCTGGGAAGGTTTTATCGTCATTATCCCCAATTAAAGTTGCGTGTACTCGGTGATGTTCATTATGTTTCTTTGCAGCATAGTGAGGCTGATATTGCTGTACGATTTGGACGCCCTAAAGATGAAAACTTAGTTGCTCGTAAAGTAGGTGAAATTCCTTTTGGGATATACGCTGCTCCAAATTATTTAGCTTCAACTGATTCTGAAAGTTATGAATGGATCAGCGTAGAAGTCGGGGGTGTACATGGTCAAAAACAGCAGAAGTTAAAAGAAAGATTAGGTAATAAAGAACCTATAATGGTTACAAATCATCCTGAGCTTCAGTGGAGAGCCGCATGTGGAGAAGCTGGGTTAGCTGTGTTACCTGATTTTTTAGGCACATTGAGTAATTTGGTCAGATTGCAAGATGATCACCCCATGAGTGCTGAAATCTGGTTGGTAACCCACGAAGATCTACGACATAGTCCTGCAATACGTGTAGTAATGGATTTTCTGGTGAGTTGTTTCGAGTCTTTTAGAACTTAAACTTGGTTAGTTAAATGCTAACTCTTAGAAGTCTGTTTAAAGAAGCTGCCTTTTTTTCCGCAGCTTCTTTTGAATTTAGTTAGATCAATAGGCTAGGTCAGACTAACTTCTATGCCTTCACGTAAATTAGATTGATCTTGACGAGAGTTTAAATCAATTTTGGCAAAAGACTTAGCAAGTAAACGTCTAGCAGCTGAATTAATAGGTTTTTCTACCCATTTAGGTAATTTTATTCCTAAAGGATTGGTTTCGGTTTTAGATACTTCGGTGGTTACTCTTGTTCCCATAATATAGTCAAACCAAGGTCTGGTAACGCACCAATTAGCATTCTGATTACTTGTCATATGGTGATCATAATGCCAAGGAATACGTTTTTTTGCATATTCTGGGTCTAAATGAGATTTAGCATGTACACGCCAATAATTCCATAAACCATAATAGAGTCCAGCTGTAAAAAAAGGAGCTACAGGTAAAAAAATGGTAGCAGCACCTGCTAATCCAATTAAGGCTGTTTTTTCATTATAAATTTCAGCATTTTTAAGCATAGATTCGGCATAGCCTTCGTCATGGAAGCCATTTAAACGGGCACGTTTATGATGTGCGATATGGGTGAAAAATGGGCTATTACGATACTGGCTTGGAAACTCATGCAGCCAAACTTTATGAAAGTACCATTCCAAGCCATTTGCTACAAAAACACCTACAGGGAATCCAAGCATATCGGTCACTTCTTCTTAATTACAATTTAAAGCCATTGTAAAAGAAGAATGTTTTATCCCTTTGACCTAATAGGCAGTAGACCAATTGCCTTTAGAATCAATTTGATTGTTTTTGTTTACGTTGTCGATAAGCACTTGGAGTTTCATTGGTCCATCGTTTGAATGCACGTGTGAACGCAGAGGGCTCTGAAAAACCGGTTAAATAAACAATTTGATCAATAGTTTCTTGTGTATTAGCAAGCAAACGTCTGGCAAGTTTTTCTCGATGTTGATTTAGAATCTTTTCATAATTTGTATTAATAGCTTGCAAATCAGCGCGAAGAGTACGAGGGTTGCGGTTTAATTGTTCTGCAATCAATTTTTGATCGAATTGACCAGATTCAAGTAAACCATTGCTGAGCAAGCGCTCAATTGCATAAACAAGTTGATGCTTTTCTAAGTTTGATAGTTGCTGTTCAGCAATTGTTTCATGAATTTTTAATAATTCAGGTTCAGCCGCTGGTGATGCTTTATTCAATAAAGTACTAGGAAAAATTATAGCGCCTTGTTTTTGGTTTAAAATTACCGGGCATTTCCAAGCTTCTTGATAATTATTAGCTGAAGCGCCTTGTTGATAAGGTAATGTAATTTGGCTAGGCCTAAACTCGTTATTTGTAATATATTTAAAAAAATTAAGAAAAATACCGATGCCACATTCAAGATAATGTCTTACGGGATGCTCAAAACCCGATAATATTGCTTGATCTTCATTAATGGTTAAGGAAAGGCTAAATACATCTGTAAGTAGGGCTTGATATCTTAGAGTGCGCTGCAATCCTTCACCAAATGTAGAGCTGCTCAAAAATAGATATTCAATGACCAAACCCCGGAAAGGCGGCATTTGCTTACCTACATGTAAGCCAATATCAGGATCTTGGCTGATTTCTTCAGCAGCTGTCCAAAAACGATGTTGGGTAGAATTATCTCTACGAATATTTTTATCGGGTGGTTGATTAGGCAAATTTACACTTGCAAAAATAGATGCTGCATCTAAGCCCATCTTTTGCATAGTCTCGTAAGTCATCCATAAAAAAATTCCAGCGTCTGAAGAATTTTTAGACATAATTTGATGACAACCCTATAAACTATAGCGCATATTCAATCATGATTTTATTGCTGATTCTATATCTCAGAAACTTATATTAGTTTAATGATCAGGAAAGAAACCCGCATCTTCACGTGCTTGTTTTAAAGCTAAGATAAAAGAGGTTAATAAAAGCAAACCTATAAAAAAAAGAAAAAGATCGATGTTACTAATCGCAAAACCTATACTTGTAGCGCCTAGACTTAGTAATAAGATACATAATATTTTCCAAAAAATGAGCATGTTACGTTCTGATAAAAAGTCTAAAGATATTATTGGCAATTGAAGGAGATTTCTAAATTTATTTATGTTTTTTTTATTATAAATTATGTAATTCTGTAAAATTTAATTTTTTGATGATTTTAATATAACTACATGAAATTAAATTGATTTTTAATTTATTCGACTTGACGGATGTCTTTTTAATTATTCTTAAAATTAAGTTTTTATTAATTAATAGAATGATAATTCTTTAGAAGCACTATAAAATAGCGGTTATAAATTAAATTTATTTTTTTAATTTATTTAAAACAATATGTTATAATGGTTTTTTAAATTTTTGTTAAAAAAAAGACTTGATCTTTAAGCCGAATTTTGAAATTATACTCATGCAAATTGTGATCTATTTCCCACAATTTGTATTTCAGGTTAAGTGGTTATCACTAATGCTCATTTGCTATTTTTGCTTATGAGCATTTTTTTATGTGATTTTTTAATAGAACTACAAAGTTTTTGAAATGTTAAATTTTAAGATTATTTAGCTGAGCTAAGCTTAATTATTTTTAATAAATTTTAAGAGATAAATTAATCATATTGAATAGTCACCGTCGCTGTGGCTTTAACCTCACCTGCGGTTACATTGGTGGCAGTCTGATAGTAACGAGCAGTTAAAGGTATATCATATTCAACTGTTTGGTTGGAACTCACCATACCTATATTTAGTTTGCTTGCTTTTTGAATCGGCTGATTTGCTCCATTCATATTCCATAACAGTTCGACACCCACACCGTTGGCTTTAATTGAATTCGCGGCACTGTTGTTAATCACCTGATTATTGGAGGTATCAGAATTATAATCAAAACTTAAGCTGATCGTATTGCTCGTAGCGATCCCAGAGTTGTTTTCGCCACCATTACATAAGATTGATAGATTAAAATTCTGTTCCCCTTGGGTTGACCCAATCGCTTTAAAGCCTGATTTCATCACGGTTGGAAGTTGAACTGGTGAATCTACACCATTTTGAATTTCACAAGATGAAGACGCAATAAGAATAGGGGCATTACTTAATACAGTAGTGGTTAAAAATGGGCGGTTCTGTTGCCCTGATACATAATAGGTACTGTAACGGCCTGCGACTAGTGCTCCAGAGCCTGTTGTCATGGCAGTTTTAATAACTTCCATAACAAAATGCCCAGGGGAAAGTGTATATGTTTGATTGGGTGTTAATGTACGTCTATAAGGATAGTATCCTGAAAAATCTGAAGCATCTGCTGCTTCACGATAAAGACGAATACCAATACCGGGAATATTGGTTGCATATACATTATTACCTATTGGGCTAACTGGATAATTTAAGGGGAGAGCCGCAATAATTTGATCACTCGCGCGATTACAAGTTGCAGTTGAATTATTAGGAGATATTGTAAAAGTATTCTTTTGTAAGATCGTTCCTATTGGATCATTTGGTTTTACTACGATTTTACCTATAGTCATCGGAATATCGACGGTAGTAAATCCTTTACTTAAATTACAATTTGCATTTGTATGGCTATAAGCAAATAGACTTACTGCCAAAAATCCAATTTTTTTTAAAATATTCTTCATTTACAGACTGCCTTTGTCATAATAATTGGTTGGTTGTTATGCTTTATTTGATCCGCTATATCGTATTCAATTTCGCATTTTTCAGTGCTCGTATTTCCCCATTTCACATATAAACGGTCATGGGTTAGGGGTGTTCGTAAATAAATGCGACTGCCTTGCGCAACAATACCTATTACTTCGTTATTCTGGTTGTATACCTGTGCGGCAAAAGGTAGATGTGAGCCATCTAATGTTGTTGTACTAATAAAAAGTGCATAACCTTTTTTTGTCGAGAATTGAACTTTAGTGATCGAACCTGCATAAGGGGCAATCCGTAAACTGCTCTCACCAAGTTCAACTTGTGTGGACATGTCTTGTGGGTTAAGACTTATGTCATTCATACGATAAGGCGTAACATAAGGAATAACGGCATATCCCTTTTTGTTAATACTGAGCCCTGGTGTATTACCGACTTGTGCTCCCGTAGCATCCGGTGCATAGACCAGCACCATGGTTTGAGCCTGATCGGGCCCAAACAGAATTCCATGGGCGTGGGCAACGATATTGCCACTCAAGTTAAGCATTTCTTGTTGATATGAGTCAGCGTAACTGAATGAAGCACCTAATGTTGTGTAGTTTGTCTTATAGTTGCTATTAATGTTGAGGTTTGTTTGAGCATGGTCTTGACTGGAAATTGATGCACCATAATTCAAACGGCTTCCTGTAAAACCGCTAAAGCTCAAAATTTGGCTATCTTTACTTAGAAGACTATTATAGTTTAAAGAGCTTTTCTTAAAATCTAAGGGAAAGGATAGAGAAATGAGGTATTGAGTATCTTGGTCAGCTCGCCCACCAGCTTCAATAGTTTCACTATTAATTGCAGAGAAACTATAAGTTAAATCTTTAAATTGATTGCTATAACCTAATTGGAATTGCTTATTAGTAGTAGACTGGTTCCAATAGTTTGTCCAAGAACCTACTAAATAGAAATTTCCCCATTGATTTGGAAGAGCTTGATTTAAATTAATCTGGAATTCACTTTTTTGCTTACCTACTGAAAAACTATCAATATTTTGCTCTTGTAAGTCTTGAATTAAAATTGCGTCACGCAGTTTGAGATAGTTTTGTGTTGAATAACGATAAGTTGCTAGTGTTAGGTTAGTATGCGTTGGAGCAAATAACTTATTGTAACTTAGACGATAACTTTGCCCTGTCATTTTAGGTTGATGGGAAAAATTGGCATTTGAATGTGTTGCATCAAAAGAAATAGCACCAACTGGCGTTGAAAAAGCTGTACCTAACAATACAGAGGAATACTGTTGAGTCCCTTGAATTGCGCTATAAATTGTAAGGTAATTATTGATTCCGCGTTGATATTTACCCTGTATCAGCCATGGAGTTAACTTAAGGTTCGGGTCTCGAAATTGTCCTAAGGTGAATGAATATCTGCTCATTTGAGGACGTAGCATTTCAATGACAGAAGCATATGGAATAGAAAATTTTTGAACTACTCCATTAGATTCAAATACCGAAACTTGTAACTCACCTCCAAATCCTGTGGGATAAAGATCATTAATTTCAAAGTTTCCTGGTGGGACAGTGGTTTGGTAAATTAAATTACCTTGTTGTCTAACTTCGACTTTTGCATTGGTTTTGGCATAACCTCGAACTCTTGGAGCATAACCGAGCATACTATTTGGAAGCATTCGGTCATCACTTGAAATATTTACCCCGCGATAGGGCAAAGAGTCAATAAAATCGCTATTAGTAAAATAATCGCCTAAAGTCACAACGCCATGAATTTTCGGAAATGCTTTTTGTAGATATGTATTCGTTGAAGTGTAAGAAGAATTATCAGTTTGAAAATCAGTATGGTCTTGCCATTTCCATTGCCCATTATGGCGCAATTGCCAACTCGCTAAATTTGCTCCAAGATTCGTACCTATAAAGGCATATGTACTTTCATGTTGTTCGTTAACTATCCGATATGCTGTGGCGTTATAGCTTAAAAAAGCTGCATTAATACCGCGATCCCACAAATGTGGATCGATATAACCTTGCGGATTTTTTTCTAAGACAACTTGCGGGATCGAAATATCAATTCTTAAACGGGAACTATCAAATACATAAAAAGCACTATCTATCCATGAAGCGAGAGCTTTACATGAAAGTGATGAATTAGAGTCATGTTGACTTAGAACATCAGCTTTTACCCCATATTCAAGCAACATGGCCTCTGTAAAACATGTTTCAGCATTTGTGTTATGAGCTGAGGTAGTAAATCGCATACGCCGTTTACCCAGCCATTGACCATTAATATAAACATCTAAGCTATATTCACCAGGCAAGATCGGGTTTCCGTATTTGAAGCGAGCTATATCAATTTTTTGTGCATTACCTACTAAGAAATTGCTATCAAATTCAGCCTTTATAAAATGTGGAACATCAATATTATTTTCAGCATATATAGCCACAGGCATGAATAGCGTAATACTTGAGACGACATACCAAGTAAAGGGGCTTTTTAAACATATATAAGGTATAAACCATTTAGACATAGCTCTAGAGCCTATTCATGATAGGTTTTAAATTTTCTTAAGTAATACAATGAGGTTAGAATTTTATTGGGTGCTCAACTCTTCCACCATAATCATTGATATATACAAAGCTCATATCTGCTAAGTTTTTATTTTTTAGTTTAATTTTATCCTCTGAAAAAGGGGCAATCATTAAGCCTTGTTGCAATAAGTCTGTTTTATGGCTTTCACTTCCTTGAAAAATGGAGCTAATAGTCAGAAAAAAGGGAGTCGGGTTCTTCACTACTAGATATTGATCATTTATTTTCCATTGAACTTTCTCACTTAGTTGCTCAATATTTTCTTTTAGATTTATAGGGCGATAAAAAAATTTAATGCGCGAACGAACAGCAAGCTGTAAAAAATTATTAGAAATAGTGGTGTTTTGGTCTTGTTGAGTTTTTCCTTCCGGTTTAGGAGGTATATCTAAAACATTAAGCCAAAAAATAGATTCTTGTTGCTGATTTAATTGAGACGTATTAGGCAGAGCTGTAATTCTTAAGGTCTGGCCTTTAGTCGCTTCTACTCGTGAAATCGGGGGAGTAATAATGAAGGGCACATTTGCTTCATCGGGAGTCGACTTTGCATTTCCATCATCGATCCAAGCTTGAACAAGAGAGGGAGCTGTACCGTTATTACTCAGTTGCAAAGTGATCTCACGTGCATTTGAAGGATAAATGACACGAGTTCCATGTAAAACAATTTCAGTATGCCCTGTGGTAGTCAGTGTTACCTGTAGACAAACTAATCCCCAAAAAAACTTACGACCACGAAAAAGCATGAGTCATATTCTCAATAATGAATAATAGATAGGAGATAGCTTCTATCTTTAAATAGAAGCTTCAATTTTAATTTTATTGATAAATAATGGTGTATTTTACTTGCGATGTTACCGTACCCGCAGTAGAAGCACCTGTAGCATAGTATTCAGCATAATAGTTAAGGTCAGCATCACCACCTGCCGAAACACTCACCCATTGTGAGTTGGTCTGAGCCGCATTCGTGCCTGTAGCGAGTACAGGAATTACAGCATTATTACTGCCTAGCAACTGGATATTCACGTTTGTTGCGCCGCCCGAGGTTGCTTGGTTTAATAAACGACCAGTATTAAAGTCAACGGTAGCACCCGGCTCAAAATAAGTTGCTACTTTACCAGCCGAAGCACAGTTCGTTAAATTAATTTGAAATGGGGTGCGACCAGCTACATCACCTGCATTTTTTAAGGTTTGAGATGAAACTGTAGGCAGGTTAATTGTTAGATTTTTATCTCCAGTATCAATCGTACAAGTATTATCCGTGACAAGACCATTAATAGTAATTGTGCCATCTGCAGCTTGTGCATTTGTTATATTTAAGAGAGAAACCGCCGCCATAAAAATAAATCTTTTCATAAAATCCCCAGAATAGCCTTTTAAAATAAATTCCATTACTTTTCAGCAAGTTTATTCTGCTTAAGTAAGGCGAAGGAAATATATCACTTTTCAACCAAAAAACAAGAAAAACACTATATTTATATATATTTTGAACGGTTGTTTTTATTAATAAATATTTTGGAAATATGTTTTTTATCAGTTGGTAAAATAATTCATGATCCATTTTTAAAATAAAATAAAAAAACTCGTAATATTTAAGTAATTGTATTTTATTAAATTAATCTAACTTTAAAAAAATTAAGATAGAAGTTGTCTGGTGTTGTGGTGTAAATTATTGTTTTTTAACCATAAAATTATTTTTTAATTTATCTTGTGAATATATTTATTTTTTAAGAATTTTTTAAGATTCAATTCCTACTGTTTTAGTTGTAATTCAATAAAAGATAATCTGGAGTTCAGTTCCATGAATACTATGAAGTATAGCTATAAACCTAATTACTTTTTCTTTGCTCATAAATTAGTTTTATTTTTAAAGGATTATCTCATCAAGCATCCGACGGAGCAGCAAACAACGTTTAACTTGCAAACGATTTATGACATCTTTAGCCATGATCTTGCTTCAAGTACGACAAACCTTGAAGGTATCTTAAATATTGCAGATGAATATGTCTTTGAAACAGAAGATGGCTTACTTCCATTAATTAGTAAGCATTCAGTCAATCTCAAAAATCATGTGCTTTCTTTAGAATTTACACCTCAAGCCTTGGCAAGTCTGTTATCAGGTCATTCGTTAGTAAATCCTAAAGCAGCTTAGATTTTCTTTTAAGGTAGAGTGAACTCATATAAAATTCATAAAATTTATTTTTAAGAGTTATTTATGAGTAAAGACTTTAAGGCCTTAACTTATATTGTGGATGATAATGTAGCAGATACAGTAACTTGGCTTTTACTCCATCAAGATGTTTTTGATTCTTTTAATTTTGATGTGTTGAGCCAAGAGTTCACAGTAACGCATGCTGCAGGGAAGGATATTATTCGAGTCGGAACCTTCCTGAATGCCACTTACGGAATATTAGTAACTTCTGTTTAAATAAAAAGCCCTGAATGATCAGGGCTTTTAAATCTTTTAACTTGAGTTAAGCACTCATTGCATCTACTGATAAATCAGCAACTGTTGGCTTTGGTTTTTCAGCTGTTAAACCTAGTTTATTAAATAAAGCTTGGTCTTTACCTTCACCGGCATTTGGTGTGGTTAGTAGTTTATCACCAGAGAATAATGAGTTTGCACCTGCCATAAATGCTAATGCTTGATCTGAATCACTTAATGATTCGCGGCCCGCAGAGAGACGGATATAACTGTGAGGCATGATAATACGTGCCACAGCAATAGTACGAATCCACTCAATAACATCAAGCTTTTCAACATCTGCTAAAGGTGTTCCTTCAATAGGAACAAGCATATTGATTGGCACAGATTCAGGATGAATTGGTAAGGTAGCTAGTTCATGTAATAAACCAATTCGGTCTTCACGAGTTTCGCCTAAACCCACAATACCGCCACTACAAACTTTCATACCAGCTTGACGAACATAATCAAGGGTATTTAAACGATCATCAAAAGTACGAGTACTAATAATGTGAGAGTAATACTCACGAGATGTATCTAAATTGTGGTTGTAATAATCTAAACCAGCAACTTTTAGGCGTTCTGCTTGAGATTGGTTAAGCATGCCTAAAGTCATACAGGTTTCCATACCTAATGCTTTAACTTCACGTACCATTTCTAAAACATAAGGCATATCGCGCTCATGTGGGTTACGCCAAGCAGCACCCATACAAAAACGTGAAGAACCGGAATCTTTTGCAGCTTTCGCTTCACTAATCACTTTTTCAACAGCAATACGTTTTTCTGCTTCTAGTTTTGATTCGTAATGTGCCGATTGTGAGCAGTATTTGCAATCTTCAGGACATTTACCCGTTTTAATAGATAAAAGGGTGCTGACCTGAATTGAATTGGCAGTGAAGTGCTCACGATGTACTTGTTGAGCCTTGAAAACTAAATCCAAAAAAGGTTGTTCATATAAAGCTTGGATTTCTTCACGATTCCAATCATTACGTAGAGTCATTGTCATATCCATGATGATGGCATTAATTCACTATACATAATCATACAGAATTCGTATTAAAGCTATAGGGCAAAAAACATCATTTTTTTAATTTGATAGCTGAAGTTGATTAAGTTGCTGTTCAATTGCCCAATCAATATGCACATTGACGATTTCGTCATGCAAGTTTTTGCCATTTTGTAGTTGATCTACAATTTCTTTTGAATAAGGAGCATTTCCTAATCCGATTGCAATATTACGTTTAAATGATTGATAACCTGTCCGGCGGATAGGGCTACCTTCCGTATTGGCTAAAAAAGTGGCTTCATCCCACTGCCAGATGTCAAGTAGGCTAATATTATCTAACCCATGTCTAGGATTAAAATCAGAAATAGATGCTGTTTTGGCAAAGCTATTCCAAGGACAAATTAATTGACAGTCATCACAACCAAATATTCGGTTACCTATACCTGCACGTAATTCTTCAGCAATAATTCCTTTATATTCGATGGTTAGGTAAGCAATGCAGCGCCTAGCATCTAACATATAAGGCTCGACAATTGCTTGCGTCGGGCAAATATCAATACACGCACTACAAGAACCACAATGTGCTGTTGCAGGCTCGTCAAACGGTAGGTCGAGTGAAGTAAATAGCTCACCTAATACGAAAAAAGAACCTGACTTTTTATGAATGAGCAAGGTATGTTTACCTGTCCAACCCATTCCAGCACTTTCAGCTAATGATTTCTCAAAAATAGGCGCTGAATCTGCAAAAGGACGAGATTCAAAGTCACCAACTTTTTCACGAATTCGTGTTGCTAAAGTTTTCAATCGGCCACGCATGACTTTATGGTAATCACGCCCACGTGCATAGCGGGCGATAATGGCAGAGTTAGGTTCCAAAGGTACATATCGGGGTTTTGGAGATTCCACAAGATAATTCATGCGGACACAAATAATACTTTTTGTGCCAGGCACTAATAGTGTTGGATCAGCTCGCTTTTCTAGATTTTCTTCTAAATAGGTCATGTCTGCATGATAACCACGTTCAAGGTACTCCAAAAAACGTGGCATTTGCTCTTGAGCATCTGGTTTTGCGATGACACAATCAGCAAAACCCAAGTCTAATGCTTGAGCTTTGATCCATGCTTTTAATTCATGTGGATCAATTTGTTGCACTGTAATACGTGATGTGTCGGAAGATGTCATAAACCAAAATGCAAGAGGATAATAATATGCAGGCGGTAGTTTACCATAGCGATGATATTCGAGCATGGGAGCGGCGCTGGTTTGCTGCGCAAAACTCCTCATTAGGTTTAATGCAGCAAGCGGCTTGGTCAATTGCCCAGCAACTTATTGAGCTTTTTAAAGATCAGGCTATTAAGAATATTGCTATTTGGTGCGGACAAGGCAATAACGCAGGTGATGGTTACTTTATAGCAAGTTACCTTAAACAAGCTGGATTTAATGTTGAAATCTTTGCAGCTCAATTGGGTGAGTCAGCCGATTTACATTGTGCAGCGCAATTTGCTAAAGAAATAAAAGTCCCAATTCACTCAAATTTTGAGATTAAAAGAACATTTGATTGTCATATTGATGCTTTATTTGGCATAGGTTTAAACAGAGAATTAAATATAGGTTGGCAACAAGTAATTCAAAAGTTTAATGAACAAGTGGGCCTAAAAATTTCGATTGATATACCGAGTGGCTTACAAGCAAATACAGGGCAAGTCTTACCTTGTGCAGTAAGAGCTGATCATACCTTTACTGTTTTAGGTCTTAAGGCAGGGTTATTTACAGGACAAGGAAAAGAATATGCGGGGGAAATTCATTTAATTAATTTAACTCCTACAGACCACGAGTTGAAACCTTTAGCTTATTTGTCACCCACAAACATTAAACTTCCTCAGCGTATGGCATTTGGTCATAAGGGAAGTTTCGGGCATGTTTTAGTGGTGGGTGGACATGAGCAAATGGGTGGGGCTGTTATTATGGCTGCTGAAGCTGCTTTTCATGCAGGTGCAGGTAAAGTGACGGTGGTTTGTCATCGTAATCATCATCAAGCTATTTTGTCACGGGCTCCTAATATTATGCTTCGTGATATTAATGCTTTAGATGAAAACAGTATTAAAGAGATTCTATCTCAGGTCGATGCAGTATGCTTTGGAATGGGATTAAGCCGTGACGATTGGGCAAAGCAGATTTACCAGCAATGGTTTAATTTGTTAAATCAGAGTACACGCCTAGAAGTTGTTTTAGATGCAGATGCTTTATGGTTTCTGGCTAAACAGCCTGAAAAGTTAAATACACATATTTATGCCACACCTCATCCTGGAGAAGCTGCTACTTTACTTGGTTGCTCTACAGCGCAAATTGAAAATGACCGAATTGCTGCAATTTATGCCTTACAACAAAAATATGCAGGCCAGTGGGTACTTAAAGGAGCGGGTAGCTTAATTTTAGAAGATAATTTGTATATTTGTACGCAAGGTAATGCTGGTATGGGAACTGGTGGAATGGGAGATGTGTTAGCAGGAATGATTGCAAGCTTAAAAGCCCAGTTTCACAAAGGTATTGCATTACATGAGATAGTGACTCTGCATGCTCAAGCAGGTGATAAACTTGCAAAACAAGGTATGCGTGGTTTACAGGCCTACCAAATGAATCAAGCCATTACTCAGGTTGTAAATCAATAAATTTTAACGTCTACGACTGCTAGAACGGCTTCGTCCACGTGCCATACCACCTAAGGCATTTAAAACAGACAATTTGCTCATACTTCCCGATGCATGAGCATGGCAGATAGCAGCAGCAAGGGCATCGGCTGCGTCGGATTGAGGTTTAATGGTCAAATTAAGTAATCGCATCACCATCATTTGGACTTGTTCTTTATCGGCAGCGCCATAACCAACCACAGACTGTTTAATTTGACGGGCAGTGTATTCTGCAACTTGTAAATCTAAATTCACTAATGCGGCTATGGCAGCACCACGGGCTTGTCCTAGTTTTAAGGCAGAGTCTGGGTTTTGAGCCATAAAGACTTGCTCAACCGCAGCTTCAGTTGGACCATGAAATTTCACAATTCGCTCAACGCCTGCAAAAATACGTTTTAAGCGTTCTGGCATTTCTTGAGTTTCTGTTCGGATTGTACCGGCATCAACAAAACGCAGTTTACTACCATCTTTTTCAATGATTCCATAACCTGTTAAGCGTGAACCCGGGTCAATACCAATAATCAGTGCCATGTGAAGACTTATTTAAATAGTTTAGAGAGTATTGTTACATAGCCAAAAAGGTTCTGCATGCGTAATTTAAAGAATGCTGCGATGAATGGTTATTTTTCGGTTTTTATGGGACTAATTTATATCTTTAAAATAATTTGATGTAATTCTATTTTAGTGGAATACTTATCTATAATTTTGGAATTAAATTTTATCGGTAGATGGAAGATATTAATATCCGCATTGCGCAGCAAGTGCGTGAAATACGTCTAGCGCGTGGATATACTCTAGATGTTCTTGCTAGTCGATGTCAGGTAAGCCGTTCTGCAATTTCACTCATTGAAAGAGGAGAAGCGAGTCCTACAGCTGTTGTCCTTGAAAAGCTGGCAAATGGTTTAGGAGTGCCTTTGACTCAGCTATTTGATAGCCCACAGAATACTCAATCGCCTCAACCTATGGTACGACGTAATCAACAATCACAATGGAAAGATCCGGAAACAGGGTATATTCGCCGTCAAGTTTCCCCTCCAAATTGGAAATCTCCATTTCAAATCGTTGAAATTGAATTTCCTGCTCAGTCTCGTGTTACGTATGAAACAAGTGTAAATTCTAAGGTTGTATTACAGCAGATTTGGGTAATTGAGGGGCAAATCGATATTCAATTGGGTGAAAACTTTTATGCTTTACAAGAGGGTGATTGTTTGGCGATGCAATTAGGTCAACCGATCATATACAGCAATCCTTCTTCTAAAACCGCTCGCTATATTTTAGTTGTATGTAATGAGCTCGTCTCTGTTCTTAAGGAATCTTCATGATTAAAAATCTTAATCCAAATTTACGTTTAATTGATTGTCATGAAGCTACACATGCAAAGGCTATATTAGATATTTTGAATGAAGCAATTATCAATTCTACCGCTTTGTATGACTATTTGCCGCGCTCTGAAGAGTCAATGAAAAGTTGGTTTGCAGTTAAAAGAGAAAATGGTTTTCCTGTCATTGGTATTGTAGATGAGACAAATAAGTTATTAGGTTTTGCAAGCTGGGGAACCTTTAGAGCTTTTCCTGCCTTTAAATATACGGTCGAACATAGTATTTACATTCATCATGAACATCGTGGTAGCGGATTAAGCAAAATTTTAATGCATGAATTGATTAAGCGTGCTCAAGAGGCAGATTTGCATGTATTGATAGGCTGTATCGATGCAACCAATCAAGCAAGTATTGGTTTACATGAAAAAATGGGCTTTATCCATGCAGGTACTTTTAAGCAAGTCGGTTTTAAGTTTGGCCAGTGGCTGGATGCTGCTTTTTATCAGTTAAATTTAAATACACCGCAGCAGCCAGTTGATGGATAAATAATAAAGCTTTCAAATTTTAAGCAAATAGCCCAGTTCATGATGATGAAATTAAATTGGGCTATAGGGTGTAAATTATAAAATACCTAATTGTTCTAATCCTTTATAAGCAATTTCTTTTCGAATAGAACTAGGTATTCCTTTTTTCATTTCTAAATTAAGTGCGAACGCTACAATTTCTCCTTGTGGTTGAACCACCCAGCCTGTAAACCAACCAACTTGTGGTTCAACATCCCATCCCCAACCACTTTTAGCATAAATTTTTCGTCCATTTTTTTCTTCTATGAACACCATAGATTGAACTTGTTCTTGCACATTTTTGCTAAAAGGAAGAGTTTTATGGGCTAGTTCATAAGCAAACTGGGCTTCTTGTTGAGGTGTAATTTTAAGTGGACCAACAAGCCAAAAATTATCTATTTTTGAACCAATATCAGCATTACCGAAACCAATACGCTTCACCTCTTTAGACATAAGATCAAGACCAATTCGTCGAGCTAGTTCCTGATAAACTGGAATAGCAGAAGCTTTCATAGCATCGCCTAATGTCATGTCTTTTTCCCAATCGGGAAATAAACGCTTTTGCCCATCCCATTTAAACACTTCAGTTGGTGTTGCTTTATGATGCTCAAGGCCGATCAAAGCATTTAACATTTTAAAGGTAGAGGCGGGAACATATTCGGTTGATGCTCTTTTAAGATCATTACCATAGACTTCCTCTGTTTGGCCACGTTTTATAATTAAAACACCTGTAGTTTGTGCTTGATCAAACAATGATTGAATTTTCTCTGAGTTTTTATTGGTAGAAATTGACTGTATTTGATGTTGTTCTACGGTATTAAAAGAACACGCCGATAAAAACATCGTACCAATGGCAAAGAAAAGAGCTTTTTTAGTCATGAGTCTATGTAGCTTTAAAAGAGTTATTCTTTAATTTAACTTGAATAGAGGTACTTTTAGATAGAGAAAATGTAAGTTATTTAGGAAACTCTATACCCATAGCTACTTTTTAAATTTCATAAAAAACTATACAAACAAAGAAATAAGTCCAAATTTTCTAAGAACCTAAGTTTTTATTGTGCTAAAAACTGCTTTTTTGAGGGCTTTTCGTTTAACTAGAGTAAAAAAATTAAAATCTGATTAAAGTTGCACTTGATAAACTTGATACAGCACTCATTAATAATAAAGCATGTTTGTTTTTATCGAGTTAAAATCAAATGTACTCTAGTATTGCAGACTCTGGCTGTTTCGATAGGGTTGGGGCAAATAAACTGCAATGAATTTTCTTTTTGAGATAGATAAAGTTTTACATGAATTTACTTCTTATTGTAGTTCTGGGCGCGATTGTTGAAATTGCTGTATGGATTGGCGTAGCACAGTTCATCAGTGGATGGTATGTATTCTTTTGGTTCATTCTTGCTTTCTTTATTGGTTTAGGACTTATTCGCAGAAGTACTGCTGGTATTATGCCTCAATTACAGCAAATGCAGATGACTGGCCAACTCGGTAATGATCCGGCAGTAACTAAAAAACTTGCTTATGCTTTTGCAGGTTTCTTATTAATGTTGCCAGGTCTTGTTTCTGATGTTTTAGCGGTTTTAATTTTGATCCCTGGTGTTCAAACTGCTTTCCGTAATATAGCGATGAGAACTCTCGCAAAACGCCAACAAGCTATGATGGAAAAAATGATGGGTGGTATGGGCGGTAATATGGGGGGGCAAAACCCATTTGCTGATCTAATGCGCCAAATGCAAGATATGCAGAATCAACAAGGTGGTGGTAGTCAAGGTCAATACCGTGATTCAAGCATTATTGATGGAGAAGCACGAGAAGTCACTCCAGACCATAAGAAAATTGAACATAAAAATAAGGATTAATAAAGACCTTATCTAAAGGCCTAAACCTCCAAAGTTTAGGCCTTTTTTATTTTTTAAGAAGATATAAATTATTTAGTTAGAGATTCAGTCGCAGCAGAATCTGGTTGAGCCAATTCAGTTGGGCTTTCTTGTGGTTTTGTTTGAGGTTGGTATTTGTTTGAAGCTAAGGCTGTTTGCTTATTTTCAGATTGTTGATAACCTCGGCTTCGGTTGGCTCGTTCGCGAAAGCCACCTTTATTAATGAGCTTTGTATGTGACATGCATTTGCCTAAAATGTGAGATTATTCGCTTATTTTAACAAATTTGGCAAAATATCAAAATAAGAAAAATAGTCCTATAAAAATAATATTTAACTTATATATATGTTTTTAATTAATATTTTTTAATTGACTCAATTGTTCATCCAGATTGAATTATCTTTTCATTTCACATAGGATAAATATAAAGGATGTATAAATTAAAAAATGTAGCAAACCTATTAAAACAACAACGGTTGAAATGAGGGAAGGAGGGTTACCTATGCTATATCAATACCATTGTGCGTGTTGCGACAAAGTTGTGGCATCGACTGATAAATCATGTCCATATTGTGGTTCACAACATATTCGAAGCCCGTATGGCTTATGGATGTTTTGTGTGATGGCTTGTTTGGCGGTTGTCGTTGTATTTAAAGTTGTCCATATTTATATCCAGAATCATCAAGATACTCCAACGCAGTCAACTTTACTGGATGTATTAAATCAGGATGATAAAACGACAAGACAATAGATTCTGATTACAGCTAAAAATGATATGGCGTCAAGGATGATTGCTAGAAGATTAAACCCCACATACCATAAAATTTGAACTATAAATAAAAAAGCCCGCTCAATGGCGGGCTTTTTACGATTTTGTTTTAGAGGCCAGCAGCATCTTTAAGGGCATCAACTTTATCAGTTTTTTCCCAAGTAAATGCAGAGTTTGAACCTTCGCGACCAAAGTGACCATAAGCCGCAGTTTGTTTGTACATTGGTTGAAGAAGATCCAACATACGAGTAATACCAAACGGTCTTAAATCGAAATGATCACGTACAAGTTGAATAATCAACTCATCAGAAACTTTTGCTGTACCAAAGGTATTAATTGAAATCGAAGTAGGTTCTGCTACACCAATTGCGTAACTCACTTGAATTTCACATTTATCAGCAAGACCAGCAGCTACAATATTTTTTGCAACATAACGACCAGCATAAGCAGCAGAACGGTCAACTTTAGATGGATCTTTACCAGAGAAAGCACCACCGCCGTGACGAGCCATACCACCGTAGGTATCAACAATAATTTTACGACCTGTTAAACCACAGTCACCTACAGGGCCACCAATAACGAACATACCTGTTGGGTTAATGTGGAACTTAGTAGCTGCATGGAACATTTCAGCAGGAATGATCGGTTTAATAATTTCTTCAATAACTGCTTCTTTAAGCTGGCTTTGAGAAATTTCAGGATCGTGCTGAGTAGATAAAACAACAGCATCTAGACGTACAGGCTTGCCATTTTCATAGGCAAAAGTAACTTGGCTCTTTGCATCTGGGCGTAACCATGGAAGGGCACCTGAACGACGAAGTTCAGCTTGACGCTCCATTAAGCGGTGAGCATAAGAAATCGGCGCAGGCATAAGCACGTCTGTTTCACGGCTTGCATAACCGAACATTAGGCCTTGGTCACCAGCACCTTGATCTTCTGGTTTTTGACGGTCTACACCTTGAGCAATTTCAGGTGATTGTTTACCAATCATATTGATTACAGCACACGTTGACCCATCAAAGCCAAGATCAGAGTGGTGATAACCAATACCGTTGACAGTATTACGAACAACAGCTTCAACATCAATATTAGCAGTCGTTGTTACTTCACCAGCAAGTACAACAGCGCCTGTTTTTACCAGTGTTTCACAAGCAACACGTGCGTATGGGTCTTCTTTTAAGATTGCATCCAAAATAGCGTCGCTAATTTGGTCGGCCATTTTATCGGGATGACCTTCGCTTACAGATTCCGAGGTAAAAACAGCGTACTCGCGCATGAAAGTCCTATCTTGGTTATTTCAAAAGACATAATATGTTACATCGACTTGAGCTTGAGGACCAGTTCATACTGACTAAAAAGCATGAATTTATTTCATTTATAGTGTGTTTTAATTGATAAGTGTATTAGCAAAATTGATATAGAAGGCTTTAATTTAAAGTATTTATATTTTAATAACTTGTTGATAGTGTGTTTTTTAAACATATAACTTAATAAAAATCTTAAATATCAGAATTTGAATTTTAAAGTAAAGAAACATGATCAACGCATACAGAATTGGCTAAAGATTTTATCGATATATCAAAAGCTAACCATATAAATGCTCTTACATTTGGTCATTGTGCAGAAAAATAAACACTGTTTTGTATAACTTAAAGATTCAAATGTTTTTTGTGTAACCAAGAAACGGTTAAAAATAAAGAAATATACCGTGTTGGGGTTTACCCTAAGCCTTTTTTTTAAGACAATATAGCGGCATTGAATGGTTATTCATCTTCTTCTTTTCATCAATCTATTAAAATTGGATTCTGATCTATGACGACCCCTTTAAACGAACGTCGTATTGCAAATGCAATTCGTGTATTGGCAATGGATGCTGTGCAACAAGCAAACTCAGGGCATCCAGGTGCTCCAATGGGGATGGCAGATATTGCTGACGTCGTCTGGCGTGAGTTTTTAAATCACAACCCAACAAATCCACAATGGGCAAACCGTGACCGTTTCGTTTTATCAAATGGCCATGGCTCAATGTTGCAATATGCTTTGCTTCATTTAACAGGTTATGATCTTTCAATTGAAGATTTAAAACAGTTCCGTCAATTGCATTCTAGAACTCCTGGCCATCCTGAATATGGCTATGCACCGGGTGTAGAGACGACAACTGGTCCTTTAGGTCAAGGTATTGCTAATGCTGTTGGTTTTGCTTTAGCAGAAAAAACATTGGCTGCTCAATTTAATAAAGATGATTTAAAAGTTGTTGACCATTTCACTTACTGTTTCTTGGGTGATGGCTGCTTAATGGAAGGTATTTCTCACGAAGTATGTTCTTTAGCTGGCACATTACAACTTGGTAAATTGATTGCTTATTATGATGATAATGGCATTTCAATTGATGGTGAAGTAGAAGGCTGGTTTAGCGACGATACAGAAGAGCGTTTCAAAGCCTATGGTTGGCAAGTTCTTCGTGTAGATGGTCATGATGCCGATGCGATTCGTCAAGCGACAATTGAAGCAAAAGCCGAAACTCAAAAACCAACAATCATTATGTGTAAAACGATTATTGGTTTAGGTTCACCAAATAAGCAGGGTAAAGAAGACTGTCATGGTGCGCCATTAGGTAAAGATGAGATTACTTTAACTCGTGAAGCATTAGGCTGGAACGAAGACGCATTTGTTATTCCTGCTGACGTATATGCTGCATGGGATGCAAAAGCAAAAGGTAGTGAATCTGAAGCAGCTTGGAATGCGGTATTTGCACAATATCAAGCAAAATATCCAACTGAAGCAGCTGAATTACTTCGTCGTATCAGTGGTGATTTACCAGCAGAATTTGCAGCCCAAGCCGATGCTTTCATTCGTGAAACAAACGCGAAAGGCGAGACAATTGCAACACGTAAAGCAAGCCAAAATACATTACAAGCATTTGGTCCTTTATTACCTGAATTGTTAGGTGGTTCTGCTGACTTAGCAGGTTCTAACTTAACACTTTGGAAAGGTTGCCAAGGTGTTCAAGAAAACCCAGCTGGTAACTACGTATATTATGGCGTACGTGAATTCGGTATGACTGCGATCGCTAATGGCGTTGCATTACATGGCGGTTTCGTTCCTTACGTTGCAACATTCTTAATGTTTATGGAATATGCACGTAATGCAGTACGTATGTCTGCATTAATGAAACAACGTGTAATTCATGTTTATACACATGACTCAATCGGTCTGGGTGAAGATGGTCCAACTCACCAACCGATTGAACAAATTGCTTCGTTGCGTGGTACACCTAACTTAAATACATGGCGTCCTGCGGATACTGTAGAAACTGCAATTGCTTGGAAATCTGCTTTAGAACGCAAAGATGGCCCTACAGCACTTATTTTCTCTCGTCAAAACTTACCATTCCAAACACGTTCTGAAGAGCAAATTCAAAATGCTGCAAAAGGTGGTTATGTACTTGCTCAAGAAAAAGGCGAATTAAAAGCAATTATTATTGCAACAGGTTCTGAAATTTCTTTAGCAATGGAAGCTTATGCACAACTTGAAGGTGTGCGTGTAGTTTCTATGCCATGTGCAGAAGAATTTATGAAGCAAGATGCCGCATACCGTGAAGCAGTATTACCAGCTCATATCCGTGCGCGTGTTGCTGTTGAAGCGGCTCATGTTGATTACTGGTGGAAGTTTGTTGGTCTTGATGGCAAAGTAATTGGTATGACAACTTATGGTGAGTCTGCACCAGCAAAAGATTTGTTCCAATTCTTTGGTATTACCACTGAAGCTGTTGTTGCAGCAGTAAAAGAATTAACTGCTTAAATATTAAAGTAGTATAAAAAAGCGCTCTATCTAGAGCGCTTTTTTATTTGAGAAGTTAGATGGTGATTTCTGTTTGGATATTAATCTGAGAGGTCAATAACTTATGAATAGGGCAATTCTCTGCAACTTTTAATAATCGCTTATGCTGGTCTTCAGTAAATTCACCTTTGAGTGTAATTTTCCGTTCAATATTGTTTTGGCCTTTCTCAGGTTCGCCATTTGGGTTTAATGCTAAATCCACTTGAACATGATCAAGCTTAATACCTTTAAGATTCGCATACATCTCTAATGTAATGGTGGTACAAGCACCTAAAGCCGATAATAAAATTTGCACTGGGTTTGGGGCAGTATCTTGTCCACCTTTATCAGTCGGTTCATCTGCAAACCATTGATGACCTGAAGGATCGGTAAGAGTTACTCGATATGGGGTAGAAGTACTTTGTGCTTGAGCAGTATTAGCCATGTTTTACCTTATTATGAATCAATAAATTTGAAGTAAAAATGAAATTCTAGAATTCGAACACGGTATGACAGTACCGCTACTTTATAATATTAGTTTTAACTAATAACTGTAACGCTTTTATTGTTGCATGGATGAAACATATCGTTTTATAAAGAATGGTGAATTAAATTACTTGATGTATACACTAACGACTATATCAATAAAGGATACGAAAAATGCATCTTAAAACATTAAGCTTCGGTTTGGCAGTAGCATTGGCTAGTTCAGTTACTTTAGCTGCACCAGTAGACTACAAAATTGACCCAACACATACAGCTACTGTTTTCTCATGGAATCACTTTGGTTTCTCTACTCCAAGCGCTAACTTCTCGGATATCCAAGGTGTAATTAAAGTTGATAATGCTAAACCAGCAAACTCATCTGTAAATGTAACTATTCCTTTAAGCAGTGTAAATACAAACGTACCTGCTTTAGATAAAGAGTTCCAAGAAGAAGCTTGGTTTAATGCTGCTAAATATCCAAATATTACGTTTAAAAGTACTAAAGTTGAAACCAAAGACAAAAAGCATTTTAAAATTACTGGTGACTTAACTGTTAAAGGTGTAACTAAACCTGTTGTACTTGATGCTGTTTTAAACAAGCAAGGCGAGCATCCAATGGCTAAAGTGCCAGCGATTGGTTTTAATGCTACAACTTCATTCAAGCGTTCTGACTTTGGTTTAGGTAACTATGTGCCTAATGTTGGTGATAAGATCACTGTAAACATTACGACTGAGGCAACTGCTGCTAATGCAGTTAAAAAATAAGTTATAAGTTTTCTAAAAAAGTCCTCAAAAATGAGGGCTTTTTTATTTAGACAGGCTCTTTTTTATCTGGATCTATAAATACAAGGGGTGCTGAAGGATCGATATTTCTTTTCTGAGATTTTTCTCTTAGGAACTGGTAAGTAGGGACTTTTCTTTTGGCCTGATCGCGCAGTTTCTTTTTAATATAAAGAACCAGAGCAAAACATGTAGTTGCAACGGTGAGCATCATACCATTCATATAGCTCATGATTGAGCTTACATAACCAATGGTCGTTAAGCGGTGCATCATACGTTCAACTTGGGTGCTACTTTCAATACCAGTAATTGCCCAACTACATAGATGTTCGCAATTATTAATAATCAAATGATAGTGATTTTCATGCATACGTGAGCGCATTCGGCGAACGACAATCTTTCCTTTATAACGAGGTCTGTCATAAGAACGAACGTGTATTTTTTTGCCATGTGAGAACGCATCTATTGATGTGATTTCAATCGGGCGTTTTTTGATGAAGTGAGCTAAGCCGGAATAATGGATAACTCGACCTCTCCCTGCATATATACCATGATGGCTATAGCCGAGATGCTTTACGATGAGGTGAGCCCCTAAAGGGTAGTGTTTATTCGGTTGTTGCATGCTTACGCTGATCCAATAAAGTGTAAATGGCTTTTATTGAAAAGCTGCTAAACATTATAACCAATATCAGCAATTTGGAGTGTATTGATTACGCCGAATGAATGAGTTTGATGCATATCCAATCTATTCATATTTCTTGTATATAATTTAAGAATTTAATATGAAGGAAAAATGTCATGTCAGGTGATATTCAATGAAATGGGTTTTCGGGTGCTTAGCTTTGTATTGGTTTTTGTTCCAGTCTGCATATGCTATAGAACATCAGCAAGTTAAAACAGTAGAAGGTGATCAATACGATGTGGTCTCTATTAGCGATTTTAAAGCATTGCGCCTGTTTTTAAGAAATCCTCATAATCAACAATATTACAAAAGTTTTAACAATGTTCAGGAGCAATTAAAGCAGTGCCAGCAACTTAACTTTGCAATGAATGCAGGGATGTTTCATATAGGATTTTCTCCCGTAGGGCTATATGTTGAAAAGGCTAAGGTAATTCAACCCTTAAATGAGCATAAAGGATTGGGAAATTTCTTTTTACAGCCGAATGGTGTATTAGCTTGGAATAAAAAACAGGCCTTTGTTTTAACTACACAAAAATATAGCCGACAAAATTTGAAAGTTGATTATGCAACCCAATCTGGGCCAATGTTAGTTATTGATAGAAAGATAAATTCTCTTTTTTTACCAGACTCTCAATCAAAGAAAATTCGTAATGGAGTCGGTATACGGGATAATAAACTCTACTTTGTAATATCGAAAAATAGGGTGAATTTCTATAATTTTGCCAAGTTTTTTCAAGGAAATCTTAAAGTAGAGCAAGCTTTATATCTCGATGGTTCTATTTCTAGTTTATATCTGCAAAAGAACAGACGGAATGATCAGCAATTTCAAATGGGACCAATGGTCGGTTGGGTAGGCGAGTCCAGTTGTGCATTAAAGTGAAATATAAAAAAGCCAGTACAAGACTGGCTTTTTAATTAATGAATAGATGGTTTTTGAGTGAGTTCATTTAACTCTTTTCGGCTATAACCACGGGAAATAAGAACTTTTTTAATTCCCTTAATGACATCTTCATCTGTTGCTTGTGCAAGTGCACTTAGAAGTTGTTCATTAGTTTTACATGAGCAGTCATTTTCAACACAAGCAGTTTGGTTTTTATGCTCGTTATGCTGTTGATCTGCCAAGAACAGCTTTTGCCAAAAACTCATAGAGCCTTCATATACAACCTAACATAGCTCGAAATATAGCCAATTTAAAATAAAATACAAGACTCCATAAGTGATAAATCCACCAATTGAACTCGAGAATTTTCGATGGGAATGCTTGAGTTAAACGAAATTATGACGAATAGATGACTTGATATTTTTTGAAAATTTAAATACTTAACTAATAAAACGTTAAAAAATAAGGAGGTATATAACCTCCTTATTTAAAAATTTACAATGAAAGATTTTGTTTAAATCTTCTCAAGTAAAACTCCAGACTCGACATGATGCGTATAAGGGAACTGATCAAATAAGGCGAATTTAGTCACTCGATGAGTTTGACTGAGAGTTTTTAGATTTTCATATAACGTGTCAGGGTTACATGAAATGTAGATAATACGTTCAAAACCTTGTAGAAGTTTTAAAGTCTCATCATCAATTCCTGCACGTGGTGGATCTACAAATACAGTGTCAAAGTCATAACTCTGAATATCAATATTCGCTTCATGTAGACGGCGGAATTCGCGCTCACCTTGATAAGCTTGAGTAAACTCTTCAGCCGAGAGACGTGCTACTTGAATATTATCAATTTGGTTTTGTTCTATGTTCCATTGAGCAGCATAAACAGATGATTTTGCAAGCTCAGTAGCAAGCACTCGTTCGAACTTTAAAGAGAGTGGAAGCGTAAAATTACCATTACCACAATAGAGTTCTAACAAGTGTTTCTTTGATCCTTCAGCTGCATCACATGCCCATTGCAGCATTTTTTTGCAAACTTGTGCATTAGGCTGGGTAAAGCTACTTTCGATTTGCTTGTATTTAAATGATCGATTTAAAAGTTCGAATTCTTCAACGACGAAATCATCGCCAATAACAATTTTCTGGCCACGACTACGGCCCATAATCTTAATATCTAATTTATCGGCAAGCGCTTTAGCGGCTTGTTCCCATTCTTGATCCAGTTTACGGTGATAAATTAGGGTAACCAACATTTCTCCGCTAAGTGTTGCGAGGAAATCAGTTTCAAATAAACGATTAGAAAGCTTAGGCTCAGCCTTAAGTTCTTCCAAAAGTTTTGGCATTAAATCATTGATGCTCTGATCTGCAATTGGAAACTCATCAATGCGTACAACGGTTTTTTGCTTGTCGTCATCGTTACGCTCAAACATGGCATAGAACATATCATTTTCTGTATGCCAGATACGAAATTCAGCACGCATACGGAAATGTTGTTCAGGTGATTCAAACACTTCTAATGTAGGTGGTGTAAATTCAGAAAATTGAGTAGTAATGCGTTCAATTTTAGCTTGAAGTTGTTGACGATAAGAAGAGGTCATAGACAAAGAAAATTTAGACAGAATCAAATAATGAATGGTATCAAAAAAATTGAACTTACAGGAGCCAATTTTAACCAGATATTCATAAGAGAAAGCAGGTATCTAAACTAGAGCTAATTTAAAACACGATTAATAAAATCTGATTTTATTGCTCTATATTGATCGGGATCTAAATGGCTACACTGTAATTTTAATTGATTATATTCATTAACCAATGTGGGTGAGTCTATAAGCTTGTTTTTAAAGGCTAAGAAAAAAGTGAATATTGAACCAGATACTACAATTTGAAATGCAACATCATCATTGTTGAGTGATTCGAGCATGCAAAGCTCATGTGTCCTTAGCGTATTTTGTTTTTCAATAAAGTTAAGTGTTTTTAATTGTTCTATTGCGAATTCAAATTGTTCAGGCATAACTTCAATATAAATATCTAGATCACCTTTTGAAATTGCATTCGGTATTGCAGATGAACCAATATGCTCAATTTTGGCAAATGGTAGAAGTGCGGAAATTTCTTTTTGATATGAATTAAAAAGTTGAGTGCATCTTTGTTGATACTGTTCTGGTTCTAAAAAGATCATTATTAGAATCTCGAATTGATAAAATCTATATATTTAAGAATAGATTACTTTATTAAATAAAAAAGCCCAAATACTGAGATTTGGGCTTTTTTTGAAAATTATCGATTAATCAGTCATTGTCATTAAGCTTGCGTTACCACCAGCTGCAGCTGTATTCACACTAATTGCACGTTCAATCACTAAACGTTCAAGTGGAATATTCTCATTCGGCTCAACGTGAGTAATACCAACAATTGCGCCAGAACGCGTAGCAACTTCTTGTTGTAATGAGAAGATTTCTTCACGATTACCATGGTGTAAAACTGCATCAAAATCATCTGATGTGATGTTTTTAACCGTAGTAATCGCTGCAAGCACATCTTTAGGCAATGTTTGTTTGTATTTTGCCAATAACGGACTATTTGGCATTACGGCCGCTTGGCTACCCACTGCAAAAATTGCGAGTAACTGATGCAACTGATTTTGTTCTGTATCAGCGATAGAAAGAACACGATGACGTGGCAAAATAATATATTGGTTACTTTCCCCAGTAGGGCCTTGTAACTCATAAAATTTACCAACACCAAATGGTTCAATTTCGCGATTTGCTTGTGGTAAATATTGTTTCGCCCAATTTTGTAAGCTCTGATAAACCTCACGGTTAAAACCTTCAAAAGCAGTTTGCTCAGTCTTCATAGCAAATGGTGTTGCCAATACTTTGTTTGAACACTGCTGCATCAAGCGATACATGTAAAGCGGACCGCCAGCTTTTGGACCTGTGCCCGATAAACCTTCACCACCGAATGGTTGCACACCAACGACAGCACCAACAATATTACGGTTGATATAAAGGTTACCAACTTCAGCATGTTGAATGACCGTTTGGATGGTTTCATTAATACGTGTATGCAGACCCATTGTTAAACCATAACCTTTGGCATTAATACGTGAGATCAATTGCTCAAGCTCACCATACTTATAGGTAATGATGTGTAGAACTGGACCAAAAACTTCGCGCTGCAAGTCATCAAGGTTAGGGAGTTCAATTGCTGTTGGTACAACAAAGGTTCCTTGATCCAGTTCATTCTGGCTTGTTGAACCAAACATCAACTGATGTACTGGATAGCCTTTCGACTTCATTTTTTGGATGTGTTGATCAATCGTCTGTTTTGCTTCGTCATCAATAACAGGACCAATGTCAGTTTTTAAAATCGCAGGGTTACCTACAATCAACTGCTGCATTGCTCCCTTAAGCATTTTAATAACGGTTGCAGCACTGTCTTCTTGCACACATAAAATACGTAAAGCAGAGCAACGTTGACCCGCGCTATCAAAAGCAGAACTTACAACATCTAATACAACTTGTTCAATTAAAGCAGATGAGTCAACAATCATTGCATTTTGACCGCCAGTCTCTGCAATGAGAGGAATAGATTGACCATTTTCAGATAAACGTTTCGCAACAGTCTTCTGTAAAATTTTTGCAACTTCAGTCGAGCCAGTAAACATGATGCCATCAATACGGCTATCTTGACTAAGCTGAGCACCTACTGTTTCACCGCGGCCAGGAAGTAGCTGTACAGCACCATGGGGAATACCAGCTTCCCATAAAATCTGAACTGCTTGAGCTGCGATTAATGGGGTTTGTTCAGCAGGTTTAGCAATAACACAGTTACCACTCACTAATGCTGCAGCAATTTGGCCAGAGAAAATTGCAAGAGGGAAGTTCCACGGGCTAATACAAAGTACAGTACCTAAAGGCTGAATATCTGTATTTGCAGGAAGATTCTCAACTTGAGTTGCGTAATAACGTAAGAAATCTACAGCTTCACGAACTTCTGCAATCGCATTGGCATAAGTTTTCCCACTTTCACGGCAAAGCAAAACCATCAATTCTTGAATGCGGCTTTCCATGAGGTCAGCTGCACGTTTTAAGTGTTGAGCACGCTGTTCTTTAGGCATATTTGACCATTCTGATTGAGCTTGTTCAGCTGCATTAAGCGCAATTTCAACATGCTTAAGATCAGCTTCTTGCACATAACCAACAATTTCATCATTTTGTGCTGGGTTTGTAATTGCAACAGAATGACTTTGCTCTAATGAATCATTATTTGCCAATAATGGATGACTTTGCCAAATACGATTACGTAATTCTTGAGCTATACGGTCTAAAGCTGTAAGTGGAGTATCGTTTGCTAAATCATAGCCTTTAGAGTTTTTACGAAGTGTCCCGTACATATCTAAAGGTAGAGGAATAGATGGGTGTTTTAAGCCAACTGAACCTTCAAGCTTAGCTGCATGACGAATATCGTAAATTGGAGACTGGATAAGATCTTCAACTTTAAGTGTTTTATCTGCAATACGGTTAACGAATGAAGTATTCGCGCCATTTTCGAGTAAACGACGTACTAAATAAGCTAACAACGTTTCATGGTTACCAACGGGTGCATAAATACGGCATGGTACGCCTAATTTATTTTGTTCACGTGGACCAACAACTTGTTCATAAAGCGGTTCGCCCATGCCATGTAAGCATTGGAATTCATATTGACCAGCATAATATTTGCTTGGATCAGCTAAATGATAGATCGTTGCCAATGTTTGAGCATTATGAGTTGCAAATTGAGGATAGATGAACTCAGGTGCTGCAAGTAATTTTTTAGCACACGCGATATAAGATAAGTCTGTATGTACTTTACGGGTAAAGACAGGGTAGTCATCCATACCTTCGATTTGCGCTTTCTTAATTTCGCTATCCCAATATGCACCTTTCACAAGACGAATCATGAGACGCTTTTGGCTGCGTTTAGCAAGGTCAATAATATAATCAACCACGAAGAAACAGCGTTTTTGATAAGCTTGAATAACGAAGCCAATACCTTTCCAGTTTGCAAGTTCTGGCTCAAAGCAAAGGCGTTCAAGTAACTCAAGAGAAATTTCTAAACGTTCTGATTCTTCAGCATCGATATTTAAGCCAATATTGTACTTTTTAGCCAAACGAGCGAGTTCAAATACTTTGCCGTAAAGTTCTTGATGAACACGTTCAATTTGCGCGCGTTGATAACGAGGGTGTAAAGCAGAAAGCTTAATTGAAATGCCCGGGCCATCATAAACGCCTTTACCATTAGATGCTTTACCAATTGCATGAATGGCTTGCGTATAATCGTTAAAGTAACGTTCAGCATCATGTTCGGTTAAGGCTGCTTCACCTAACATATCGTAAGAATAGCGGAAACCTTTGTCTTCGAGTACTTTCGCATGGTCTACAGCTTCTTCAATGGTTTCACCAGTCACAAACTGCTCACCCATCATACGCATTGCAACGTCAACAGCTTTACGAATAATGCCACGTCCACTGCGTGCTAAAAGGCCAGTGAGTACACTTGAAAGACTGGTTTGCTTTGGAGTTTCCATGAGCTTACCAGTTAACATAAGGCCCCATGCTGCAGCATTTACAAACATTAAGCTGCTTTGGCCAACATGTTCTTTCCAGTTACCTTGATTGATTTTATCTCTAATAAGCAAATCACGTG
This sequence comes from Acinetobacter sp. 12966, assembly GCF_031196995.1. Taxonomy (NCBI): domain Bacteria; kingdom Pseudomonadati; phylum Pseudomonadota; class Gammaproteobacteria; order Moraxellales; family Moraxellaceae; genus Acinetobacter; species Acinetobacter sp. 12966. The sequence goes on along the minus strand of NZ_JAVIMC010000124.1, from coordinate 83,188 downwards.
TTGCTGAGTCTGGAATACGAAGCAAAGCTTCAGCAAGACACATGAGCGCCACGCCTTCTTGTGAAGAAAGAGAGAATTCTTGTAATAACCCTTGAACAATACCTGCTTTGCCCGAAGAGGTCTTACGTTCACGTAAATTATTGGCAAGATTGAAAGCAAGGTCATAAATTTTATGATCTAAATCATCAGATACCGCAGCAGCTTGCAATAGCTCTTCTACAGCTTCTGGTTCAGCACGTCGCCAAGCTGTATTAATGCGTTGTTCAAACTCACTTTTATCGTTAAATTCGGTGATATAGCCTTGGTGAGATTTATCCATTTGATGAAAAGTATCCATTGTGTTCATATCTGTTTCCGCCAAGCAACTCTCATACTCCCATCTTGAGTAGAGAGGTTTAGATAATTTATCATTACAGAAGAAACACCGAATAACTCACTATATTTTGCCTATTTTTTAGAGGAAAATTCAGATGAATGGCCCAATATTAAGCCTTGACCGCACTGATTTAAAAATTTTGGATATTCTTCAAACAGATGGGCGAATTTCTAATAGTAAATTAGCCGAACTTGTTAACTTGTCGCCAACTGCTGTTATGGCCCGAGTGCAGAAGTTGACAAAGGATGATTTCATTTTGGGATATGAAGCGAAATTGAATCCAATCAAGTTAAATGCAAATTTTTTGGTGTTCGTAGAGGTACTATTAGATAAGACTACCCCCAATGTTTTAGATGAGTTTATTGATGCTGTGGTTCACTATCCGGAAATTGTTGAATGCCATATGGTGAGTGGTGGGTTTGATTTTTTAATTAAATTACGAAGTGGCAGCATGGAAGAGTTTAGACGAATTGCGGGGCAGGTACTGTGGCAATTACCAGGGGTTAAAGAGACTCGTAGTTATCCAGTCATGCAAGTTGTAAAAGATACTTCAAAAATTAAAATCAAAACTAAAAATAAATAAAGGGGCCGAAGCCCCTTTATTTATTTCAATAACTTATACGCTTTCTTTGTAGAGTTCATCTGCTTTTTCAAAGCGGCCAGTTACTGTTGTATTTGGCGCTTTAGTTAAAAGACTCACTACAATGATGCTGATAAATGCAAGGATAAAGCCTGGGATAATTTCGTAAACACCAGTGTCTGCGAAAAGATTTTTCCAGCCAATGACTACAACTGCACCAACGATCATACCCGCTAAAGCACCTTGTAAATTCATACGTTTCCAGAATAATGACAAGATGATAAGCGGACCAAATGCAGCACCGAAGCCAGCCCATGCATAGGCAACAAGACCAAGAACTTTACTGTCTGGATTACCAGCAAGAACAATCGCAAGAAGAGCAATCGCAAGAACCATGAGTCGTCCAACCCATACAAGCTCTTTTTGAGATGCATTCTTACGAATAAAGCCTTTGTACAAATCTTCTGTTAGTGCACTTGAACATACCAAAAGTTGGCAGCTCAATGTACTCATCACAGCAGCTAAAATCGCAGCCAGAATGATACCTACAATCCATGGATTGAATAAGATTTTAGTCAATTCCATAAATACAGTTTCAGGATTTTTACTTACAACTGCTGCTAATTCAGGGTGTTGTTGGAAGTAAGCAATACCGAAGAAACCAGCACCTACAGCGCCGATTAGGCATAAAATCATCCAAGTCATACCAATGCGACGAGCAGCAGGAATTGATTTTACAGAGTCAGCGGCCATGAAGCGCACAAGAATATGTGGCTGGCCAAAGTAACCTAAGCCCCATGCCATGGAGGAGAGAACCGCCACAACGCTCAAATCTGAGATGATATTAAACGCATGTGGACGAGCAGTTTCAATGAGTGTCACAAACTGCGTTGTATCGCCAATTGCAAGGTAGGTTACAATTGGAGTAAGCAATAGTGCAAAAATCATTAAGCCAGCTTGGAACGTATCGGTCCAGCTAATTGCTAAGAATCCACCAATACAAACATAACTGATGGTCGCAATTGCGCTAAGCCAGATTGCAGCTGTATACGACATGCCGAATAAATTTTCAAATAAACGGGCGCCTGCTACCATGCCTGAAGCACAATAAATTGCGAAGAAAACCAAGATGATAACGGCAGAGAAAATACGAAGTACTTTTTTCTGATCGTCAAAACGACTTGTAAAATAATCTGGCAACGTGAGTGCATTATTTTGGACTTCAGTATGAACGCGTAATCGACCAGCAACCAGTAGCCAGTTAAGCCAAGCACCGATAATGAGACCAATTGCAATCCACGCTTCAGATAAACCAGAAAGATAAATCGCGCCTGGTAAACCCATGAGCAGCCAACCACTCATGTCTGATGCGCCTGCGGATAATGCAGTTACGAAACTGCCTAAACTACGACCACCGAGAATATAATCTGAGAAGTCGCTTGTAGCACGGTAGGCAAATAAGCCGATAAGAACCATTGCTACGATGTACACCATAAACATGATGAGGGTGGGATCAAAATAACTCATAATGGATGTGTGTCCTTATATCCATAATCCGTGATTGTAACCTAATCCAGGTCGCTGTTTTCTTGTACGGCATCCAAGAGGTTGAGATTCAACCACAAAAGATTTTTTTTGCACTGTTATTTTTATATTGTACTTTTGTATCATTGTGTAAATTGAAATAAATTGATTTTAGATATATTGAATTGTAATACAAATCAATAACTTATAGTTTTTTAATATTTATTTTTTTTAATTTTTTCTGCAAAAAAACGCCATTCTGAAAAAAACTAAATTCATATAGGGTTATAAATAGGCTGTTGGTCAAAAAAAATTTATAGAAATTTAAAATAAAGTTAAAAAAATCGACAATTTTTTGGTCAATTAATAATATTTTTATGCACATTCGGCTTATTTAGTGCCTAAAAATAGCAATTAGCTGATTAAATTTTCAAAAAGTTTATGCATTCCTTGGGTCGCTGACATCTTTAATAATTCGTATTGTTGAGGAACACGCAAATGATCCGCATTTGGATCTATATAGTAGGCTTTACATTGATCTGAAATTTCATGTACTAAAGCCGCAACGGGATATACGCTTAATGTCGAGCCTATCACAATAAAAATATCTGCACTCTGTACTAATTGAATTGCTTCTTCATAAGCAGGCACAGCTTCACCAAACCAGACTACATGTGGACGCAGGGGATAGCCATCTGCGCAAAAGTCTTGTTCTAGATCTAGCTTCCATCCGTTAATATCGTAAAACTGTGTTGTAAATTGTGCATCAGGGCCAGAGCTTTTCGCTAAACGAATATTTCCATGCAAATGTAAAACTTTGGAACTTCCAGCCCGTTCATGTAAATCATCAATATTTTGAGTAATCACTTGTACGTCAAAGTGGTTTTGTAGTTTGGCAATATATTGATGAGCTTCGTTAGGTTTAGCCTCTAAAATATTTTTACGTCGCTCATTATAAAAGCGTTGAACTAAGGCAGGATCCCTTTGCCATGCCTCAGGTGTGGCAACTTGTTGGATGTCGTAATTTTCCCATAAGCCATTACTGTCACGAAAAGTGCTGATTCCACTTTCGGCACTCATGCCCGCACCTGAAAATACAACAAGGTTTGTCATAGAATTCACCTATTCGGAAAGCTAATTTTAAATAGATAATAAAAAACCAGTTTAAAACTAAACTGGTTTTATCAAATATTGAAAGCGATGCCTATCTTTTATAAGCCAGCTTCATATTCTGCATTTGATAAAAGTTTTTCAACATCTGCAATGTTGTCTGGTTTAATTTTATAAATCCAGCCTTTACCATATGGATCTTCATTTACAAAGTCAGGATCATCTTCAAGGTCAGTATTTACTTCTACTACAGTGCCTGAAACAGGAGCATGGATGTCAGAAGCAGTTTTTACTGATTCAACCACACCAGCTTGTTCGCCAGCAGTAACTTTACTCCCAACTTCTGGAGTTTCAACGTAAACCAAATCGCCAAGTTCATCTTGTGCATGATCGGTAATCCCGGTAATAACTAAATCACCCTCAATCTTTACCCACTCATGTGTACGTGCATACTTCAGTTCCGAAGGATGATTCATGATAACTCCTTAAGCTTGTGTCCAATAGTTTTAAACATTATAAGTATGGGTCTTTACGCCAGTTGCTTGGGCTACGGCCACTCCAGCGTTTAAAAGCACGGCTAAAATTTGCAACGTCTGAATAGCCAAGTTCATCTGCAATTTGTTCAAGACTATAATCTGTACGTGAAAGTAGAGATGTTGCATGTCGATAGCGCACTTCATCAACCAATGTAGAAAATGAAGTTCCTTCAGCCGCTAATTGGCGCTTTAGTGTGCGGTCTGACATATGTAGACATTCGGCTACATTTTCAATGCTTAAATAATGTTGTTCAGAATTACTTAAAATATCACGAACTCGCATTGCTAAACGCCGGCGCTCACCTAAAGCGGAAAGTTCGGCTTCGCACTGATTAATAGCAACCTGACTTGCGATAGGATCAGCATTAACTAATTTAATTCCTAGATATTTTTTATCAAAACTTGAAATCAAATGAGGCTGGTTGAAGCGAATTGTGCTGCTTAGTTTATTTCTATACTTTTCAAAACCTTCTGGTTCAGGAAAGTCCAAATCTACATCACCAGCTAAATCTTCGATACCCGTAATCGCTTTAGCCATACTCATAATACCAATGGTCAAACCTAAAACGATTTCTGTTCTTAGAGGTTCAAGTTCGATGTCACACTGTAATTGTAAGGTGGCTTTTGGACCAAACGTTGAAAAATAGAGTTGTAAAAAGGGTAAACGTAATTGAATAAAGCGTGCTGCAAGGGCAATTGCTTCTGTAATATCTTTAGCTGTCATAATCGCATAGCCAATGAAGCCATGAATCGAAATACGCATTTGAGTACCAAGATGGTACCCCAACGTAGTTTCACCAGTTAAATTAAGAGCGTGTTTAACCAATTCATTTGCTACAGGTGTAGAAATACGATAATCAGGGTCGGCCAGTTGTTCACTAGTAAGATGAAATGGAGCAAATAATGTTTCATCGTTATATCCCCAACGTGAAACAACATCTAATAGCAATAAGCCATAGACTCCCGGAATACCCTGATCTTGACGAGCTGAGGTAATTTTCATATGCGTTCCATTGCTCTCATCAATTTGTCACATGCATTTCTTACACATCTTGTCATGAAATATAATCTGAGTTTATAAAAACTGTTAGACAATCATATCAACCATGTTTTAAACATTCTTTTTAAAGACAACAATTTTTGTTGTTGAAATAAGTAATACGTCGCCATTTTGATTTAAGGCTTGCGTAACGTAACTTACAATACCACGATCTAATTTTGTTTTGGATGGTGTGATCGCTGAAATTTCTGCTTCAACATGAATTTTATCACCTGGTCGAGTAGGGCGTGGCCAACGTAAGCTGGACTCTGAACCAATCAGGCCGCCATGAATCGGCATACATTCCGTCCATAACCGCATAGTAATTGCAGAAGTATGCCAACCGCTAGCAGCAATTCCCTGAAAAATTGGATCATGCTTAGCTTGTTCTTCATCTATATGGAAGGGCTGAGGGTCATAGGAGTTTGCGAATTTTTTGATTTCATCTAAGGTAATTTCATATTCACGGCTAATGAAGCGATCACCAATTTTCAAATCTTCTAAATAAAGCATTAATCTTGACCCTGTAATACTTTTTGTTCAATTAGGAAACCACCTGTTTGACGTTTCCATAACTGTGCGTATATACCATTTTGCGCAATTAACTCTTCATGAGTTCCTTGCTCAGCAATTCGACCTTCATCAAGAACGATTAAACGGTCCATTTGTGCAATAGTAGATAAACGGTGTGCAATTGCAATAACGGTTTTATCAACCATCAGGTCATTTAAACTTGACTGGATTGCTGCTTCAACTTCCGAGTCTAATGCACTAGTTGCTTCATCTAAAATAAGAATAGGAGCATCCTTTAAGAATACACGTGCAATAGCAATACGCTGTCTTTGACCGCCAGAAAGCTTGACACCACGTTCACCTACTTGAGCGTTATAACCACTACGTCCTTTTAAATCAACTAATTGCGGAATAAATTCAGCAGCTTTGGCTTTATTTACAGCATTTTCCATATCTGCATCAGACGCATCTGGGCGGCCATATTTAATGTTTTCTGCAACTGAGCGATGTAATAAAGACGTATCTTGAGTAACTAAAGCAATATTAGCTCTTAGACTATCTTGAGTTACATCTTCGATGTTTTGGCCATCAATTAAAATGGCACCTTGCTTAAGATGGTAAAAATGTAAAAGCAACTGGATCAGCGTCGACTTTCCTGCGCCAGAACGGCCCACAATTCCTATTTTTTCGCCTGCTCTAATATGCAAGTTGAAGTGATCAATCACATTTTTATTGTTATAAGCAAAGCTTACATCTTTAAATACAATCTCACCTTTGGTGACTTTAAGTGGTTTTGCATCCGGTTTGTCTTGAATATTGATTTTTTTACCTAATGTTTGCATACCATCTTGAATGGTTCCAACATTTTCAAATAAGGCTGACATATGCCACATCATAAATTCAGCCATACTATTAAGTTTTAGAATCATTGCAGTAGTTGCTGCAATTACACCTAATGCTGCTAAACCTTGAGTCCATAGCCAAACAGAGGTACCAATTACACCTACAAACAAAACAGCAGACAACATATTAATGCTGACTTCAAAGAGGGTACCTAAACGCATTTGGGCATAGACTGTAGTCATAAACTCTTTCATCGATGCTTTTGCGTATTGGCTTTCACGACCAGCATGGGCAAATAGTTTTACTGTTTGGATATTGGTGTATGCATCTGTTACGCGGCCTGTCATGACAGCACGAGCATCGGCTTGTTGCTGGGAAACTTTACTTAAGCGGGGGATAAAGAACCATGCGCTTAATAAAAATAGGCTTAACCAAACTAAAAGTGGAATAAGTAAAATTGGTGAAATTGCGCCCAGAACAATGCTGACTGTAATGAAGTAAATGCTGACGTATGCCAACATGTCACCCAAAATAATCCAGAACTCACGGATTGCTAGTGCTGTTTGCATAACTTTGGCAGAAAGTCGTCCTGCAAAGTCATTATGGAAAAAGTCTAAGCTTTGTTTCAATAAAAGATTATGGAAACGCCAGCGCAAACGCATTGGGAAGGTGCTATATAAAATTTGATGTTTGATAATAGATTGAATATTTACAAAAAAGATATTGGTAAATAAGACTGCAATCAAAATGAGTAAATCAGTAGCATGCTGACTTAAAAAGCTTTCCGGATGACTTTTACTTAACCAGTCTACGAGTTGTCCAATCTTTGAAAAAAGTAAGGCTTCAAAGCTTGCAGCACCTGCTGTAAAAAGAATAAGTAAGAATAAGTAAGGGCGTAGGCCTTCCGTAGCTTGCCAAACAAATGGGAAAAAACGAGTTGGTAAAGGTTCATCTAAACCTTTAGTTGGGTAGGGATCTACAAGTTTTTCAAACCACTTCAGCATGAATTACTACCTTTGAGACAAAAGCCACTTAATTAAATCTTTGCAATTTAATTTGCAAAAAGTCAGTTAGATCAATATCACTTAAGGTTTCGATCTTGTGAATATATGCAAATACACATGAACTGATTATGTTGTACGTCTTAAATTAATACATGACGCAAAAAAGGAGACTCGAAGAAATCTTCAAGAACGTCGCGAGGACTAAAAGTATTATTCATTATATCGAGATTAATAGATAAAGGGTGAAGGAATTTATTCTTTAAGTATTTTTTCTTAGTATTTTGAACATTTGTTAAATTATTACAGCTGCACATTAATTAGAAGAGGCCTTTAGATCTATATCATAAAGGCCTAAGTATTGTATTACCACATTAAGTCATCTGGAATAACATATGCTGCATATGGATCGTCCTCATCAGTAGCTTGTTCGTTTTTCTCAGCATTATTAATCAAAATGAAGCCTTGCATTTTTTGATCAATTTTTTCACCTAAAGCTTTTGGAAGATAGGCGTATTGATCTTGATCTTTAGCAATAACTAGGCTACCTGTAACAAGTGCATTATAAACTTGCTGAGATAGATACACTTTTTTGATTTTATTTTCATCAATAAATTGATAAGCCACATCCCCAGCAAAATCAGTAATCTTGTGCTGCTTAATCATCTGAATGATTGACGCTTTAAGTGCTTTTTCTTCAAGCTGTTTCTGTTTTTCTAAATTTAAAGCCTGATCTTTAGCTACTTTTTCTTGTTGAGCTTTTTCAATATTTGCTTTGATTTCAGCTTCATTGCTTAGTCCAAGACGCTGTTCGTGATGAGCTTGCTTTGTTAATTTTTTTGCTTTTTTATTATCAACTAAACCAGCTTTTAATAGCTGTGCTTGTAAGGCATTTTTAACCATGTCTTAGTCCTTGTGTGAAGTTGAAGTGCTATAGAGATAAACTACCCAGTAAGAAATACTTAAGGCTAAGCTTAAAGTTGCCGGCAATAAAAATGATTGTAGCTTTAAATATGGATGTACTGAAGCGGCAAGAATTCCACCCAGCAGAAAGCCGATAAAAATAAGTAGATGTAAAACAATACGTCTATTTTCTACTATTAAGCCTCTGGCTTTATACCCAAGTGCTAAACCAATATCAGTTAAAACACCTGATAGATGGGTAGTGCGGATGATTGTTCCTTTATAGTGGCTTACCATTGCATTTTGTAAACCCATTGCTGTACAAGCCCATAATAATCCATAGCGTGGAAAATAAGGAAGCAATAGCCAGCAAAGGAAAATGAATAAGGCAACAAGGCTCAAAGGTAAGCCATAACGACGACCTAGTCGAAAATGACTGCTACCTAAAATAAAACCACTATAAAATGAACCGCAAACATAGCAAATAATCACTAGAAGTAAAAAAATGATATGTTCGGGTTGCCACTCTACCAAACTCATAGCCAGCATACTAACGTTGCCAGTCATATGTGAAATAGATTGATGCAAAAGAGTAATTAACCCTAATACATTAATCATTCCGGCATTAAATGCCAGCAAAAAGGCTCCAAGTTGGAACCAGTTTGGTAGACGTTGAAATGGCATTTTCTTAAGACGCTTGCTTAGAGCGAATATCTACAGCTGCGGTAAATAATACATCTGTAGATGAGTTAAGGGCTGTTTCTGTAGAGTCTTGCAATACACTGATAATCATACCAACCGCTACAACTTGCATAGCAATCTCTGTTGAAATACCAAATAGACTACAAGCTACCGGAATCAGAAGTAAAGAACCACCTGCAACACCAGAAGCACCACATGCCGAAACTGCAGCAACAACTGATAAAATAACCATTGTTGCAAAATCAACATGAATACCAAGAGTATGTACAGTTGCTAGTGTGAGAACCGTAATTGTCACTGCTGCACCAGCCATATTTACAGTTGCACCTAATGGAATAGATACACTAGCTGTCGATGGATTAACACCTAAACGTTCAGCCAAATCCAGGTTAACTGGAATGTTTGCCGCTGAGCTTCGTGTAAAGAAAGCGGTGATCCCACTTTCTTTTAAACACTTAAAAACTAACGGGTATGGATTGCTGCGGATAGTTAAACCCACCAAAATTGGGTTCACTACGAGAGCAACAAATAACATTGTTCCTATTAATACCATTAATAAGCGTGCATAGCTCTCAAGCGTTGCAAGTCCGGCATCAGCAAATGTTACGGCAACTAGACCAAAAATGCCGACTGGTGCAAAAGCAATTACTTTATGAATAATAGCACTTACAGCATGCGAAACATCTTGCATTACTTGTTTAGTAGTATCTGAACTATGGCGCATAGCTAAACCTAAACCAATCGCCCAAGCCAAGATACCAATAAAATTAGCTTCACTAATTGCTTGAACAGGGTTTGCAATAAAGCTTAAGAGCAAGTTTTTTAATATATCTGCGAGACTACCAGGCGCTTGTAAATTATTATGAGAAACCGTGTTGAGATAAAGAGTGCTTGGAAAAGATAAACTTGCAATAACAGCACTAAAAGCGGCTAGCAACATACCTATAACATACAGTAGTAAGACTGGGCGTAAATTTGCACTATGGCCTACTTGGAAGTTGGCAATAGAAGAAAGCACCAATACAAAAACTAAAATAGGGGCAACCGATTTTAAGGCTTTAATGAAAAGCTCACCAAATAAACTTAAGTAAGGCGTAATGTTCGGAAATAGTAATGCAACGCCTATCCCTAGAATAATAGCGATAATAATCTTAGTGACTAAGCTTAATCGAGAAAAGAATGCAAGCATATAAAGGCCTTATTAACCTAATCATGGCTAAAGGTTGAACAAGCGGAGTATTTTATACTTAAGTGATGTGAATCTTAAGCTTTTTTATAGCACCTATAAGCATTTATAATTAATGGTAATATTAAATAGTTGTTTTTATTGTAATTAATTTTATATTTGAAGTTTTGTAGTTGGTGGTTTTGCTTGTTAATTGCTCATTAAAAAACTAGGTATATCAAAAATCTGTAGAAGTATCGAATAGACTAAGGAAAAATAAATTGGCAAAAGGTTAAATATGGTGGAGCATTTGGAAAAGCTACGCGAATTTTCAAAACTTTGTGCTTGGATTGGACTCTAAGCTTTCAAGCTGAAAAATCGCATATTTCAGGAAATTACTACTATTATTATAAATTTATAATTTGAAGATACTACTTACTTACACAGTACAGCTGATAAAGCGTGTTTAAAATCGAATGCATATTGTCATCCTTAATAGAATAAAAAATTTGTTTACCATCACGACGAGTTGATACAACATCACTTTTACGTAACATCATCAGTTGTTGTGAAAGAGTGGGCTGGGTAATTTGGGTCTTCTCTTCTATTTGCGAGACATTTAACTCCTCATAAGCTAAGTGACATAAAATTAATAAACGATCTGTATTAGCCAAAGATTTGAGAATTCCAACGACTGAATCAGCCGCATTTTTCATTTCTTCAATTTGGAGTCCATCTTTCATACTTTATACCTATATCAATATAGCGGGCATAGTATAGATTGATCTTAAAGAAATGAATGTAGCAAAACTAATCAATCCAATTGTTTTTGTTGAAAAGCAATATAAGGGGAATTGATAAATAAGTAGTCTTTCCAATGAAAAACAATTGTTTGTATTTCTTTTGTGTCTAAAGTGTTGCATTGTGTTATAAGTGTAATTGTTAAGTATAAGTGAATCGAAGTCAACAGAAAATAAGTGTGATCTAATCGCTATAAATAGTTAAATCCAATTTATCTTCAAGTAAAACATAAAAAAAGATTGAGTTTTTATTTTTTAAATATATAATTTGTTTTGTACAGACAGGTCTGTATATTTTGGTTTGGTAAGGTCGAAAAAAACGTCTAATTTTGAACCAAAATTACTTTCAGACGCAGCGTGATACATAAGAAGAATCATTAAATATAAGAAGAAGAATATCACGCTTTATTTTTATGCAGCTCTTTCAAAATCGATTAATTTTTCTACTCGAGTCCAATAATCATTGATTTTTATTGAACCATGTTCGACCTGAGCCTGTATGGTCATACCTTCCAAAATATTAACGAGTAGTAAAGATAGGGGAACTGGCTCTTTTACATCATACTGGTTAAGAAGATTTTGCATGAGTTGGGTCAACCAAGCTTTATACAAAGTGGCAGGTTGATGTGTTGAAGGATATTGTTTTAAAACTTCTTCCAAGGCTTTTTGAAACATACAGCCATTAAAATCTTCGCTATTAAACCAGTCCGAATACCATAAAAATACTGCTTTAATTCTCGCAAGAGGGTCTAACTCATCATGTTTTGATAAGGCAGAAGTAAGAGAGTTTTGTAGAAGCGTATTTCGAAGAAGTAGGCACTCTTCAATTAATTTTTCTTTTGATGGAAAATGCTTATAGAAAGTCATTTTTGCAACGCCAGATTCATTAATGATGCGATCTACACCTATAGAATTATAGCTATACGAGTTAAAAAGTCTTAATGCTGTGTTAATAATGTCATCTTTTTTCGACATATTTTAGCCTCTCACAAATGAATTGCTATTAGCTTGAACGGTGATCTTTATCAATGAGAATCTAGATAATTTAATTTTACAAGGTATTGTTTGTTATTGATAGAAAAAAGATATTATTTTTTTAAACGCTGAAGTTTTACTTTTAAGGGAATGGTAAAGAGTTTTAGGCTATATATTTAAATAATTATACTTCAGTTTTCAAAATCTTTTAACTTCAATATTTTTGCGATAAGTCGATTTTAAAATTTAAAAAGGGGGAATTAATAAACAAAAAACGAATCTATTTTTGAGTTTGTCGGCCAATTTAAAAGTGGACTTCCCATTGCTTTGAAAAGTCCACTTTTATTAAAGTTCTTACTCTGAAGGAGGTAAAAGCATCAAAATAGATTCGTTGAGTAAGTACGCAACATTTTCAAGGATTTCAAGCTCATTAAATTCACTATCGAAAGCTAAGCTTTCTCCATCAGCAATAGCTTTTAATTTTGGTGCAAAAGTTTGAGTTATACATAGCGCTTCGCCATTTCCCCAGAAGTTTAGAATTCCGTTATTTTCTGTATAAAGTAGGCGAGAGGCAGGTTCTAATAAAACTTCATAACCTTCATGTAAGATCTCTTGAAGATCATCAGCTTCGATCTCATCAGGTTCTGGAATATTATCTGGATATTTAGGTTCGCTCATATATGACATGATTGCGGCATCAAGTGCTGCAGAATCTTGCAACTGAGCTAAAACTAGGTCTTTTAGATAACTTAGTTCAGTTGAGTTAATTTCACCAATTTGACTCATTTGTTTGCGTGCGATATCTACAACAGGATTTTGAAGTAAAGTATTAGCTGAAAATTGATCGCTAATACGTTCCATCATTCCTGCAACGTTTGGCATGCGAAAGCCAAATGAGAATGTTAAGCAGTCATCTTCGGCAACCCCGTAATGTGCCATTCCAGGTGGAACATATAGTAAATCACCTGGTGCTAAAACCTCATCAAATTGCACATCTATTTCTGGCAAAAGTTTTAATGGTTGATTGGGTACAAATGCAGTATTTACATCGCACATTTGACCTAGCTGCCAGCGACGATGACCATGACCCTGAACTAAAAATACATCATAGAAATCGAAATGTTTCCCAACTGAACCACCCTTAGGCGCATAAGACACCATAATATCGTCGCGGCGCCATTGAGGAATAAAAGGAAATTTTTTCCAAAGTTCAGAAAGATCAAAAGAGTAGTGATCTACTGCCTGTACTAAAATTGACCATAATTTTGGTAGCTTTTGAAAGTCGCCTTTGGTTAAAGGTGAAGATTTTACGTGCCATTCATTTGGATTTTTATCTTTTTGGCGAATCAGTCTGGCACTTGCATGTTCTTCCAAGGCAAGTTCTTGCACATCCTGGGGTTGTAAAAGACCTACAATCTCTGGCAATCCGTTACGCACCAGTAAAGGTTTTTTCTGCCAATACTCTGCTAAAAATTGCTCGGCAGTAATGCCGCCTAAAACTGCTAAAGGTTCTGTCATGGAAATAACCTATTTATAAAATATCTAGAATTAAGGAATTTGTAGATCAAGTTGCCTTAAAATATGGCAAAGTTGAATTATAGGAAGACCCATAAGTGTGGTCTGGTCTTGGCCTATCATTTTTTCAAACAAGCTAATTCCTAAACTTTCACACTTAAAGCTACCTGCGCAATGTAGTGGCTGATCTAATAAAACGTATCGTTCAATTTCAGCTTGATTCAGGTTTCGAAATTTAACTTGATAATGTTCAACGAGCGTTTGTTCAAAGTTTCTATCGAGCCATTGCACGCTAAGAGCTGTACTAAAAAAAACAGTTCGACCAGAATTATCTGCTAGTTGTGCTTTAGCATTTTCAATAGTCATCGGTTTGCCAATAAAGTCATGCGGAGCGTGTTCTCGCCAAGCAACTTGATCTGAACCAATAACGATAGCTGATGGGTTCTGTTCAGCAATCACCTGAGCTTTTGTGAAAGCGAGCCTTTTTGCAAGTTCATCGGCATGGGTTTCATCGCGAGGACTTTCATCAATATCTGGACTAACACAGATATAATTAATTCCAAGACGATCCATTAAGTCTCTGCGAGTTTGACTACTCGATGCCAAAATAATTTGTGGCTGAACCATTACACTGCAAATTCCATTAATACATCTAAAGGTACATAGCTTAATACGGCTTGATGACATGCATGTATTTTAATAGGAGGTGCTTCACCAGCTTGATAAGCCTCTACCCAGCGAGTTACGCAGATACACCAGAAATCACCCGGTTTTAAGCCAGGGAAGCCTACTTCTGGTAAAGGAGTAATAAGATCATTCCCAATTTTCTGAGAAAAATTTAAGAAATCCGAGGTCATTTGCGCACATACGGTGTGTTGACCAAGGTCTGTTATTGCAGTGTGGCAGAAACCATTTCTAAAATAGCCTGTAATAGGGTCAAAGCAACAACTTGCTAAAGGTTCCCCTAAAACATTTAAGCGATTGATTTGTGGATCTGGATGAATAGACATAATGGGTGAAATATCAAATAACTACCTCTATCATAATCAAAACTGGGGCTTTCTACAGCTTTTATGCAAAAAAACTAACCTTTTTTGATGTAATCATTTAAAATTGGCGCGTTTTTAAAATCATAAAGAGAGCTTTACATGAATTTTCAGCGTATGACTGACCTTAACTTAACAGGCAAACGTGTCCTTATTCGTGAAGATTTAAACGTTCCTGTCAAAAATGGTGTGATTACTAGTGATGCTCGCTTACGTGCAGCATTACCAACGATTAAAGCTGCTTTAGATAAAGGCGCAGCAGTGATGGTATTTTCGCATCTAGGTCGTCCTGTTGAAGGTGAACCAAAGCCAGAACAATCACTTGCACCAGTCGCTGCATATTTAACAGAAGTATTAGGGCAAGAAGTTAAATTATTAACAGACTATCTAGAAGGCGTTGAAGTTGAAGCTGGTCAAGTTGTACTACTTGAGAATGTGCGCTTTAACCATGGCGAAAAGAAAAATAATCCAGAGCTTGCACAAAAATATGCTGCATTATGTGACGTATTTGTTATGGATGCATTTGGTACTGCTCATCGTGCAGAAGCATCTACTGAAGGTGTAGCTCGTTTTGCTCCAGTTGCTGCTGCTGGTCCTTTGTTGGCTGCTGAGTTGGATGCATTAGGTCGTGCAATGCAAACTCCTGAAAAACCAATGGTTGCAATTGTTGCTGGTTCGAAAGTTTCAACTAAACTTGATGTTTTAAACTCACTTTCTAGTATTTGCGATCAACTTATTGTTGGCGGTGGTATTGCAAATACATTCTTGGCAGCTGCTGGTTTTAACGTTGGTAAATCATTATATGAAGCTGACTTGGTTGAAACTGCAAAACAAATCGCTGCTAAAGTAAGCGTTCCACTTCCTACAGATGTTGTAGTTGCTGATGCATCGCAAATTAATTTTGAAGATTTCTTAGGTTCTTTAGCAGCAGCTCAGGCTGTAGTGAAGAAAGTAGAAGATGTGACTGCAAATGATATGATTTTAGACGTTGGTCCGGAAACTGCTAAAGCATTTGCTGATATTTTAACAACATCAAAAACGATTCTTTGGAACGGTCCAGTTGGCGTATTTGAAGTAGATCAATTTGGTGAGGGTACCAAAGCTCTTTCTCTTGCTGTTGCTCAGTCTGAAGGTTTCTCAATCGCTGGTGGTGGAGATACATTAGCTGCGATTGATAAATATAACGTAGCTGACCAAATTGGTTATATTTCTACAGGTGGTGGTGCATTCCTTGAATTTGTTGAAGGGAAAACATTACCAGCAGTTGCTGTTTTACTTGAACGTGCTTAATACTGTTATATAGAAATGACAAGGGATTGGGTAACCAATCCCTTTTTCATTGATAAGTCATGAAACTGTCATATATCTGAAATAAAATAATGAGCATTAAATCACCAACTGTGGAAAATAGTGATGAATTTAAAGCTTACATTTGCTGCTGTGTTAATTGTACCGATGATGTTGACTGCTTGTGCTAAGAAAGATGAAGCATCTCAAGCTGGACAAGAATCGGCAGCTTCTACTGCTGTTTCTGAAAAAGTAACGCCTGAGCAACAAGCAGCAATTGATGCGATTGATAAGCCAGTTCTAGATGAAAAGAATACAGATGTGGTTGAAGGTAGTGCGCCAAGTGAGGCGGCTGCTTCAGAAACACATTAATTTGTTGTTTTTTGTTAAAAAATCCCTGCAAATGCAGGGATTTTTTTTGAAATACTGTGATTTGTTGCTGAATTGAAATAAATGACAGGGTAGAATAAGCCGCACTACCTGGGAGGATATTATGGCACTCATTTCAATGCGCCAGCTCTTGGATCACGCTGCTGAACATAACTACGGCGTACCAGCATTTAACGTAAATAACTTAGAACAAATGCGTGCAATTATGCTTGCCGCGGATGCAACCAATTCACCTGTAATTGTTCAAGCATCAGCTGGAGCTCGCAAATATGCAGGCGCTCCATTCTTACGCCATCTTATTTTGGCTGCAATTGAAGAATGGCCGCATATTCCAGTGGTAATGCATCAAGACCATGGAACAAGCCCTGATATCTGTCAGCGTTCAATTCAGCTTGGCTTTAGCTCAGTAATGATGGACGGTTCATTAGGTACAGATGGTAAAACACCTACTTCTTACGAATACAACGTTGATGTAACTCGTAATGTTGTTGCTTTAGCGCATGCGTGCGGTGTTTCTGTCGAAGGTGAGATTGGCTGTTTAGGTAGCCTTGAAACTGGTATGGCTGGCGAAGAAGACGGTGTTGGTGCTGAAGGTGTCCTTGATCACTCACAACTTCTTACTTCAGTTGAAGAAGCGACTCAGTTTGTTGCCGATACTAATGTAGATGCATTGGCGATTGCTGTAGGTACTTCACATGGTGCTTACAAATTCACTCGTCCACCTACAGGCGATATCTTGGCGATTGACCGCATTAAAGAAATTCATGCGGCGTTACCAAATACTCATCTTGTTATGCATGGCTCAAGTTCTGTGCCGCAAGAGTGGTTGAAAGTAATCAATGAGTTTGGCGGTGATATTAAAGAGACTTATGGGGTACCTGTTGAACAGCTTGTAGAAGCAATCAAACATGGTGTACGTAAGATTAATATCGATACAGACTTGCGTTTAGCATCTACTGGTGCAATTCGTCAGTTTATGGCTGAAAATCCAGCTGAGTTCGATCCACGTAAATACTTTGCTAAAACTGTAGATTCAATGAAGCAAATTTGTATTGATCGTTATGAAGCGTTTGGTACAGCTGGTAATGCTGACAAGATCCGCCCAATTTCTTTAGAGAAAATGGTTGATCGTTATAAATAATTCCCGCTAGGGTTTAATTTATAGAAACCGGTTATTTATATAACCGGTTTTTTATTAGATAAATTTCATTCAAAAAAACCTGTGATAAACACAGGTTTTGATAAAGACAAAAAGACTTACTTTTGTAAGTTCTTTTTGTCTAGACTTGGGTCTTTGATTTCTACATAGGCATTTGCACGCACTTCACGCAACCAGCTATCAATCTCGGTGTTAAATTGGCGTTCACCTAAAATTTGACGTGCCATACGTTCTTGATATTCATGTGTCATATCTTTTTCACGTTTCTCAGTCACTTGTAAGATATGCCAGCCGAATTGAGTTTGGAAAGGTTCGCTGATTTCACCTACAGGAATTTCCTGCATTTTTTTGTCAAATTCAGGCACCATCATTCCAGGTGTTACCCAACCTAGACTTCCGCCATCACGCGCTGAACCTGTGTCGTTAGAATAAGTCGCTGCAAGTGTTGCAAAATCTGCACCCGATTTTAAGCGTTTATAGATGTTATCAATAATTTGCTTGGCATTCTCAAGAGTAACTACTTCAGATGGTTGAATGAGAATGTGGCGGGTTTGAAATTGAGGTACTAAAGCTTTTTGCTCATTTTGTTTACGTTCAAGAAGCTTTAAAACATGTACGCCATCACGTACGGAAACTAAGTCAGTTGTTTGACCATCTTGTAATGGAGTAATACGAGCCGCAAGTTCAGCAGGAATATCAGACAGTGGGCGGAACCCCATGTCTGCACCTTCAACTTTTACATTTGCAGTTGAAAGTTTTTTCAAAGCATTTATATCATTACTTTGTGCAAGCTTTGAACGGACTTCTTGAGCTACAGATTGAACTTCTTGTGCATTGTCACCAGAAATGCGCATATGAATTACATGTGCTTGATTACCTAGCGCAGCTTGTCCCTGAGGTGATTTTAAGAAGTTTTCTACATCTTGATCACTAATTTTAATACGAGACATCACTTGTTGTTGGCGCAAACGGCTAATCGCTAAATCTTCAGCGATTCGATTGCGCAAACTTTCATAAGTTCCCGGAGCCATAGCATCTAATTTTTGCTGGAAAGCTTCTAAACTTTTAGAGCCAGATTGACTTGCTACTTTAAGTACAGCTTCATTTAAGCTCTTTTCATCAGGTTTAATGCCATATTTTTTAACTTGTTCAAGTTGAGCTTGACGCAAAATTAACTGATCCAATACCTGAAACTGTAAATATTGTTGAGGTGGCACTTCTTTCTTTTGAGCTTGCAGTTCATGAGCTGCTTCAGCCATACCTTGTTGAAGATCGCTTTTTAAAATTACGCTATTGTCCACAATTGCCACAACTTCATCAGCGGGTTGGGCAAAACTATGCATTGATGAAGAGATTAGGGCAGCAAGTGTAGTTGCTTTAAAAAACTGTTTAAGATGCTTTGTCTTCATTAACGTTGTGTCCAAGATTGATTAATTTTGTTAAAACCTAAAACGCGATTTTCAAGTAAAGACGCGAGTTTATTGTTTAAACCACCTAAACCTTTTAGTGTAATTTCGGCCATGATCGCCCGCTTTTCACTAACATCTGGAGATTTTGGATCGTCAAGATCGTTATAGTATGAACGGCCATAGACAGAAATACCCCAGCAACATGACTCATAGTTAACTCCTAGCAAGAGTTCACGGGCAACATCATTGTCCATGTCATATTGTACGTGGCCCATAATACGCCAATTATCTTTAATTGGTTGTATAAACGATGCAACAACTTGGTCATAAGTATCTTGACGACCGGTAATTTCTTTACGATAGAAATAGCCTAAGTTGTATAAATTTCCTTTATCACCAGTATAGTAAAGTTGGAAGTCACGTTGAGCATTGTCGCCATTCGACATCCATGCTGAGTTGGCAGCAATGGTAAAGTTTTGATTAAGCTGGCTTGATAGGCTTACAACAGGACCAGTGTTACGCTCGGTATCAAATTCATCTTGCTGTTTTAATGTGACACGACGATCTTCGAAATAGTAACTTTGACCAACACTTGCACGTAAGCGTTCTAAGCCTACTGTATCAAAGAGGCTATAACTTACACCCAATGACAAGAAGTTGTTGTCTTCAAGACGATCATGTCCATAAAAACGATATGGGTTAAATAGCTGATCATAACTAATTGATGCACTTGTCGAATCAAAGTTAGGGTAGCCATCTTGATTTTTGTAAGGAGCGTACGCATAGAAAGCGCGTGGTGTAAGTGTTTGTAAATACTTACCTTCACGTTCAAAGTTCAGTCCAGTATCCAGTGTAAATTGAGGTACAACAACTGATTTATTTTCCGAACCGCCATCTAGATTTTGAGAGGCGATACTGTCCTTATCATAAAACGTTTGAATAGAGCGTACTGAAACTTCAGGAATCACAAAAGCTGCTGGTGTGCGGTAGTTATAGCGTGTTGCGAACTGGTTATAAATACGTGTACCACTACTTTCCTGAGCTGAATCATCATTAATTGATTTCTTAAAGTAAGCAGTATCGTTATTAAATTCGTATTGTAAGCCTAATGGATTACCCGTGACGTAATTTAATAAAAACTGTGGTAAACGGGCATAAGGTTTATCTACGTCTAGAACTTCTGGATCAAGCGTCTGGAAATCTTCGACTTTAAGCTGTGCTTTTAAACCTGGAATACCATGTTGATAGTTAAGTTCCCAAGCTCTACGTAAGTTAAGATCTGTTTTAGAGTTAGGACTGCTATCCAAGTCAGAGAAATAATCTTTATCTGATGCATAGTTATATTCGAGGTTAGTAGACCATTGATCATTGATATCCCAATTATGTAAAAAATGGAAATCTTTACGATCTTTGTCATCATAACCTTTGTCAGATGGCAAGATGCCACCCCACATTTCACCAGCACCAAAGCCATCAGTTAAATATCTAAATTCACCTTTTAGCATTGCACCGCGGTCTGCTAAATATCGCGGAGTAAGTGTCAAATCATAGTTAGGTGCAAGGTTTAAATAAACCGGAACAGAAAGCTCAACACCCCCATCGTTTGAGAAACCAAATTGTGGGTTGAGGATACCTGTAGTACGGCGGTCATCAATCGGGAAGTTAAAATAGGGAACAGCTAGAACAGGAACGTCCTTAACATATAATTTTGTTCCACGAGTTACGCCCCGTCCAGTTTCCTGATTTAACTCAATTTTATTGGCTTGGATTTTCCAACCGGGTTTTTGGCCTGGTGGGCAAGTCGTATAGGTTGCATCATTAAGAACCATAACGTTTGGTGAGGTTCTTTCGATTTTTCCTGCGTGACCATGGGCATGTTGCTGTTCAGAAATATAAAAACTATTGTCTAAATTCCCGGTTTGGGTTTTTAGATTGTAATTAATTTCATCACTCTGCGAAAGTAACCCGCCTTGAGCTAACTGTACTCGACCTTGTGCATGCGCAAAGGTTTGGGTCTTATCAATCGTTACTTTGTCAGCACGAACTGTGCGTCCTTCCTGATCAATAACAACATCACCTTCTAAAACAGAATCACCCGCTGGATTGTAATGTCCGTAGTTAGCCGTAACGACAGAAGTCGCTTTGTCGGCATCTAAAGCTTTGGTCTCAGGGTTAATCGGTGTAACCCATGTGCCTTGGCAAAATGCCGAGCTTAAATATTTATTGTCACGAAGCTGAGCTTCAGGTGCAGATTTATCAACATAATATTGCTGAAAGAATTCTTGACCTGGGTAAGCTTCCTTGATGCTCGCTTTCAGTTGATTATTGTCTATATTGGAGACAACATCAGTTGACTCAGCATAACTTGATTGTATGGAGCCACATAAGAGCGTAAAAATAGCTGTCGCTAAAGGATTAAATTTAAACTGATGCTTCATTGTCTCATTAACCAAGTATGCTAATTCACAATTAATTATTGTCGCATCATAGAGAAAAAGTTTATAAGTGGCTACACTTAACCCTTCAAAAATCTCAGCTTGTTTTAGATTTTATTGCAAATGAATACACAACGTGAACAATTGATATATACATGGCTTACATCTGTTCTTGAAAATGATCAATTTAAGATCGCTTTTTTAGCAGGTGATGCAAGCTTCCGCCGTTATGCGCGTATCGAGTTACAAAATAAAACGTATATGCTCATGGATGCCCCTCCAGAAAAAGAAGACTGTGTTCCGTTTGTGACCATTGACGAGTTTTTTGCGAGCCATGGCGTACGTGTGCCTCAGATCGTCGCGAAAGATCTGGCTCAAGGTTTTCTATTGTTAGAAGACTTTGGTGATGTGCTTTTGTCGACATTATTAACTAATGAAACTGTTGATAAATACTACGAACAAAGTTTTAAACAACTTATTCAATTGCACTCTATTGACGGGGCTAATCAGTTCCCAGCTTATTCTTACGAAAAATTAATGTCGGAAATGCAGCTACTTACAGACTGGATGTTGCCGTCGCTTTCTATCCAGCCGACAGCTGAACAGAAAAAAACGATTGATAATGCATTTGACTTCTTGGCTCAGGCTGCATTAGCCCAACCGCAAGTTATTGTACATCGAGATTTTCATAGTCGAAATTTGATGAAAATTGCCGATGAGCAAGAGTTAGGGGTAATCGACTTCCAAGATGCTGTTATTGGTGCTGATACATATGACCTAATTTCGATTACTCGTGATGCGTATGTTCAATGGAACGCTGATCGTGTTTATCAATGGTTTAAAGTGTTTTATGACCTGTTGCCAGCGTCGACTAAACAAAGCCGTAGCTTTGATCAATTTAAACGTGATGCAGATTTAATGGCGATTCAACGCCATATTAAAATTCTAGGTATTTTTGTTCGCTTGTTTGAACGTGATGGGAAGTCGGGTTATTTGAAGGATTTACCACGTGTCATGTGGTATTTACTTGAAGAAAGCCGTGGTTACGCTGAGCTTGAAGAGTTTATGGTGTTTATGAATAACATCGTGATGCCTAAATTTATCGAGAAATATGGTAGCTATGAGGTAGCAGCATAATGAAAGCAATGATTCTTGCTGCTGGCTTGGGTAATCGTATGCGTCCACTTACGCTATATACACCAAAGCCTTTACTTGAGGTAGGTGGTAAACCGCTTATTGTGTGGCATATTGAAAAACTTAAGAAAATTGGTGTGACTGAAATCGTCATCAATTCTGCATGGTTGGCTGATAAACTCATCAGTAGTTTGGGCGATGGCTCTCAATTTGGTGTGGATATCCGTTGGACACGAGAGGAAGAATGTCTGGAAACAGCTGGTGGAATTATTAATGCTTTACCACTGCTTGGAACAGATCCGTTTATTCTGGTGAACGGAGATGTATGGACCACAATGGATTTTGAATCTTTACGCCATATTAAGCTAAATGATGATTTGGCACATCTTGTGTTAGTTGATAATCCGAAACAACATCGTGAAGGCGACTTTACATTATTGGATGGACGCGCTTTTGCATTCGATCAAGACGTGGAGGGTGAGAATCTTACTTTTAGTGGTGTATCTGTTATTCATCCTAAGCTTTTTGATGGATTGGAAGCTGGTAAGCGTCCTTTAGCCCCACTGTTAAAGCAAGCGATGCACAATCAAAAAATATCTGGTGAAAAGCTTAAAGGTGCATGGGTAGATGTGGGGACGCCAGAGCGTTTAATGGAGCTAGATTTGCAAATTCGTGAGGGCTTCTACGATTAAGTGTGTAATCCCTAATCGTTAACTAGTGTTCCACGATGCATAAATGGGTATACTTTGTTTTAAATTTTACCTAGATGTTATCTGTTTATGCATCCATTTTTTCAAGAGTTACAACAGGGTAGTCAAAAATTAGGTTTATCGCTTAGCGATGAAGCTTTGACATTATTGTTGAAGTATCAAGATGCTTTGGTACTTTGGAACAAAGCTTATAATCTAACAGCAATTCGTGATCCGAAAGAAATGTTAGTGAAGCATTTGTTAGATAGCCTAAGTATTTTGAAAGATTTGCCAGCAGGCCGTTTGCTCGATGTAGGTACAGGTGGTGGTATGCCGGGTATGATCATTGCTTTATGTCAGCCTGAACGCTCTTGTGTATTGCTTGATTCAAACGGTAAGAAAATTCGTTTTTTGAAACAGTTTATTGCTGACCTTAAGCTTAAAAACGTAGTAGCTGTGCAAACACGCGTTGAAAATCAAGATACAATTGATGAGCTTGGTCAATTTGATGTGATTACAAGCCGTGCATTCGCATCATTAACTGATTTTGTTGATGCTGCGCGTCCATATTTGCATGAGCAGAGTATAATTGCTGCAATGAAAGGACTGATTCCAGTTGAAGAAATGGAAGAGCTTAAGCAGGAATTTTCATGTAAAGTGATTGAACTGCATGTACCAAGACTTGATGAACAACGTCATTTACTTTTACTTCAACGTATTTAAATAAAAAGTATTAGGGTTACCATGGCTCAAATTATTGCGATTGCAAACCAAAAGGGTGGTGTTGGTAAAACAACGACTGCAGTAAATCTTGCAGCGTCTCTAGCTGTATTAAAGAAACGTGTATTACTTGTAGATATGGATTCACAGGGTAATGCTACGATGGGGTCTGGTATTCAAAAGAATGATCTTTTGTATTCAATTACAGATGTTCTACTTGGCGAAGTACCAATTGAAACGGCAATTCAAAAAGCAGAAGTTGGATATAAGGTTTTAGGTTCTAATCGTGAACTTTCAGGCGTTGAGCTTGCTATTGCAGAGCAAGAGGGTCGTGAATTCATTTTAAAGAATGCTTTAAATGAAATTAGAAACTCATTTGACTATATCATTGTGGATTGTGCTCCAAGCTTAAGTTTGATTACTGTAAATGCTTTAGCAGCAGTGGATAGCGTAATTATTCCCATGCAGTGTGAATATTATGCATTAGAAGGTTTGGCTGATTTAACCCAGACCATTGATCGTATTCAAAAAGCATTAAATCCTGATTTAGAAATCATTGGTGTATTACGTACAATGTACGATGCACGAAATGCTTTAACACGTGATGTATCTGCTGAGTTAGAACAGTATTTCGGTAAAAAGCTTTATGATACTGTCGTTCCACGTAATGTTCGTTTGGCTGAAGCTCCAGCACATGGTTTGCCTGTTATTTATTTTGAGAAAAGTTCCAAAGGTGCAGTTGCATATTTAAATCTTGCAGCTGAGATGTTGAAGAAAAGTAAAGTGAAGAAAGGAAGTAAAGTATGAGCATCAAAAAACGCGGATTGGCTAAAGGACGTGGTTTGGATGCATTACTTGGTTCAATTCAAAAAGAAAAATTACAACTGGAAGCACAGGCACTTGACCACGGTCAGTTGAAGCAAATTGATGTAAATTTATTGAAACGTGGTGAATATCAACCACGTCGCTTTATTCATGAGCATGATTTGCAAGAGTTAGCATCTTCTATTGAAAAACATGGAGTGATGCAACCTATTGTAATTCGTCCAGTTGATGATGACGCACATCCATACGAAATCATTGCTGGTGAACGACGCTGGCGTGCAGCACAACTTGCGGGATTAACTGAAATTCCTGCAATTGTTCGTGATTTAAATGATCAGGTTGCTATTGCACTGGCGCTTATTGAGAATATTCAGCGTCAAGATTTAAATCCGATTGATCAGGCTATAGCCTTGCAGCGTTTTCATGATGAATTCGGTTTGAGCCATCAAGAAATTGCTGACACAGTAGGGAAAGCACGTACTACAGTAAGTAATTTACTTCGTTTGTTGAGTTTGGCGGATGAAATTAAAGATTTCATGCAGCAAGGCCAGCTTGATATGGGGCATGCTCGAGCTATCTTGACATTAAAGGGTAAAGGTCAATTAGACGTTGCTAAAATCGTAATTGAAAAAGGACTGTCTGTTCGTCAAACAGAGCAATTGGTGCGTGATAGAAGTGAGCCTAAACAGGAGAAGGAAAAAACACCTTTAGCACCAGATATTGAGCAATTGACGCAAAAACTATCAGAGCGTTTTGGTGCTAATGTAAAAATTGATCATAATCAAAAAGGTAAGGGTAAGCTTGTTATTCATTACCATACCTTAGATGAGTTAGATGGTATCTTAAATATTTGTTTACCTGATTAATTTGTATTTGGGTCATATATTTCTAATTTTATATTCTTGGGGAAGAAGATATGTGGGAACTTGTGCGAGCGGGTGGCTGGTTGATGCTGCCTTTAATTCTATGCTCAATTTTAACTGTTGCGATCAGTATTGAGCGTTTTGTTCGGTTAAGACGTTCACAAGTTCTACCCAAAGCATTAATTGATAATAGTTCCTTAAGAACTGAAGATATTGTGGAAAATTTGGAACAAAATGTAGAAGTGCAAAACAGCGCATTGGCTCATATTTTAAAAGCAGGTTTCGATCATCGTGAGCATGGTGAGCAATTTGCACGTGCGCAAATGGAAGTGGCAGCTTCTCAAGAAATTTCTTATTTAGAGAAAAATATTAATTTCTTGGGTACTTTGAGTGCTGTAGCGCCTTTATTAGGATTGCTTGGTACAGTAGTTGGGATTATTGAATCATTCCTTGTAATTGATTTTGGATCGGCTGGCAGCCCTAGTTTAATGATTCCAGGTATTTCTAAAGCGCTTATTACTACAGCTGTGGGAATGCTAATTGCTATTCCAGCCTTAATTGCTTATCGCTATTTCCAAAGATTAGTACAAGATTATATTGCTGAACTAGAGCAGCAATCGACTTTATTTCATGCCTCATTGTTCTATAAACATTCCTCGTCTATAGCAGAGCGTCGTCGTGTTGGATAATGGGTGAATAGCCAGATGAAATTTAAACGTTCTCAGGTTGAAGATATTCATATCAATTTAACGCCGATGATCGACTGTTTGTTGTTCATTTTGGTTTTTTTATTACTATCGACCACTTTTAATCAGCCAAGTCGCATCAATTTAACATTACCAGATGCACAAGGTGTTCCACCAAAACAGTACGATCATAAAATTGAAGTCGTGGTAGACTCTAGTGGTCATTATGCTGTAAATGGTCAGGCACTTTCGTCTAAAGAGGTTGCTGATCTGAGTACTGCGATTAAGCAAGTTGCTCAAGAGCGCCGTGATTTTATGTTCATCATTGCTGCGGATGCCAAAGCATCTCATCAGGATGTAATTCGCGTTATGGATGTAGCAGGACAACTCGGTTTTGTTAACATCAATATTAGTACCAAAGTTCCTTCTAGAGGTTTTTCTGAGTGAATCAAGATTTTAAGGTTTATTTGCGTCTCATAGCCTATTTAAAACCTTATTGGGGCGTGGCCTTATTAGTTCTTATCGGGTTCGGTATTAATTCAGCAACAGAAGTCTCCGTTGCTAAATTGATTAAATTTATTATTGATGCAATCCAAAATAGCAGTAGAGCTGATTTGGATTGGTTCCCATTATTAATCATTTTATTGGTTTTTTTCCGTGGTTTAGGCCTTTTTATGGGCGGTTACTATACTGCGGTGATTTCACGTAGTTTGGTTTTTAGTATTCGCCAAGAAGTTTATGCAAAACTTTTAAGACTACCAGCACAATATTACCTAGATAATTCATCTGGCCATATTACTGCTAAAATTATGTATAACGTTGAGCAGTTAACTGCAGCTTCTTCGGAGTCATTAAGAGTCATCGTTAGAGATGGGATGATTACTCTGGGATTATTAGGTTATTTGTTTTATACCAATTGGCGTCTTACTCTATGTATTTTTGTATTTTTACCCGTAATTGGTGTATTGGTACGTAAAGCTTCAAAACGTATGCGAAAGCTCTCGTTACAGGTTCAAGACACGATGGGTGATGTGAACCACGTTGTTCAAGAGAGTATCAATGGTAATGCTGTAGTAAAAACTTTTGCTGGTGAAGAGTCTGAACAAGAACGATTCTATAAGTCATCAGAAGAAAACTTAAAACGTGGTTTAAAAATGGTAATTGTACAAAACCTGAATAGCCCTGTGGTTCAGGTAGTAATGGCTTGTGCGATGGCCCTTATTGTATGGTTAGCTTTGCGACCACAGATTTTAGGTAATACAAGTGCTGGTGAGTTCGTGGCTTACATTACAGCTGCTGGTTTATTAGCAAAACCGGTAAAAAACTTAACTGATGTTAATGAAAAGTTACAACGTGGTTTAGCGGCAGCTCATTCTGTTTTTGAACTATTAGATTTGCCTGAAGAGCAAAATAACGGTCAGTTGAAACCTAAACTACATGGTGCGATTCGTTTTGATCATGTGGCATTAAATTATGCTGATGGCGTACAGGCTATTAAAGATTTCTCTTTAGATATTCTTCCTGGTCAAACTGTAGCGTTAGTTGGGCGTTCAGGCGCTGGTAAAAGCTCATTAGTTAATATGTTGGTACGTTTCCAAGAAGTATCAAGTGGGCAAATTTACTTAGATAGTTTGCCAATTAATGACATCGATCTTTCTTGCCTGCGTACACAAATCGCAATGGTAAATCAGCAAGTTGTTTTATTTAACCGTACTGTTCGTGAAAACATTGCTTATGGTCAATTGCAGGGTGCCTCAGATGAGGAAATTCATGCTGCTGCAAAAGCTGCATATGCACATGACTTCATTATGAATTTACCAAATGGTTATGATACGGTTTTAGGTGCACAGGGCTTAAACTTATCCGGTGGCCAGCGTCAGCGAATTGCTATTGCTCGAGCAATTTTAAAGAATGCTCCAATATTAATTTTAGATGAAGCTACAAGTGCTCTTGATAATGAATCTGAACATTTTATTCAGCAAGCATTTGATGAAGCGATGCAAGACCGCACTACCATTGTCATTGCTCACCGTTTATCAACAATTGAGAATGCTGACCGTATTGTAGTGATGGATCAAGGACAAATTGTTGAACAGGGGACTCATCAAGAACTCCTCGCAAAACATGGTGCTTATTATCAATTACATCAGCGTAATTTCGAGGATAACTAAGCATGTCATTAGCCCAGCTGATCCAAAATGCATGGAATAAACAATCGAGTTGGTTGATTGTTTTACGTCCATTGTCTTGTTTGTATCGGGCTGGGTTTTTATTAAATCGTAATCTTTATAATTCAGGTTTTAAACAAGTTTATAAAGCGCCCGTACCTGTGATGGTTATAGGTAATATCACAGTAGGTGGAAGTGGAAAAACTCCGTTGCTCATACAACTGGTGAATTATCTACAGCAGCATAATGTAAAAGTAGGGGTAATTAGTCGGGGATATGGGGGTAATGGTCCTTTTCCAATGCTGGTTACCGCGGGCGCCCAAGTGGCTCAGGCTGGGGATGAGCCAGCATTAATTGTTCAGGCTACAAGTGTACCAATGGCGGTAGGTCCTAATAGACAGGCTGCAATAGAGTTATTGCTTGAGTCATCAGAAATAGATTTGATTATTAGTGATGATGGGTTGCAGCATTGGGCATTAGATCGACAGATCGAATGGATTGTACTGGATCAAAATCGTGGTTTAGGAAATAAAAAACTATTACCTGAAGGCTATCTGCGGGAACCTGTTGCGCGTTTAGAAACTGGAACAGTGATTGAGCATACTCATAAACCTGCTACAGAATTAAACATGCATCTCGAGACAGGACAGCCATATTTACTTAACTCTTTATCTAATTCTAAACCAAGCTTTAATCTTGAGAATAATTATCATGCTGTAGTTGGTATTGGTTTTCCTCAACGGTTTTATCAAACACTTAAAGATCTAGGGTTGAAGCAATTTCATGAGCATGCATTTCGCGATCATCATGATTACACAATTAGTGATTTAATTTTTGATGATGAACTGCCACTTATTACAACTGAAAAAGATGCGGTTAAATTATTACCATTACTTGAAAAACATCCAGAATTTAAACAACCTATTTGGGTAGTTCCTGTTAAAGCTGTCCTGTCTACACAGTGTTATCAGGTTTTAAAAATGCAATTGCAAGAACTTGATATTCAATTATCTTAGGAAGAAAACATGAAACACATCGTCATTCCAGCACGCTTCTCAAGTTCGCGTTTGCCAGGTAAACCATTGTTGCTTATTCATAATCGCCCTATGATTTTACGTGTAGTAGATCAGGCAAAAAAAGTCGAAGGTTTTGATGATTTGTGCGTGGCAACAGATGATGAACGTATTGCTGAGATCTGCCGCGCAGATGGAATTGATGTAGTTCTTACCAGTGCTGATCATCCTTCAGGTACAGACCGTTTAAGTGAGGTGGCTCGCATTAAGGGCTGGGATGCAGATGATATTATTGTAAATGTTCAAGGTGATGAACCTTTATTACCAGCTCAACTTGTTCAGCAAGTTGCAAAACTTTTGGTTGATAAACCCAATTGTTCAATGTCTACATTGTGTGAGCCGATTCATACTTTAGATGAGTTCCAGCGTGACAGTATTGTAAAAGTAGTCATGTCTAAACAAAATGAAGCTTTATATTTTAGTCGGGCTACCATTCCTTATGATCGAGATGGGGCTAAGCATGATGAACAGACTTTACATTCACAAGCATTTCGCCATTTAGGTTTATATGCTTATCGAGTGAACTTATTGCAAGAATATGTAACATGGGATATGGGGAAGCTTGAAAAGCTAGAGAGCCTTGAACAATTGCGTGTTTTGGAAAATGGTCATCGAATTGCAATTGCTGTAGCCGAAGCCAATTTGCCACCAGGTGTGGATACTCAAGCTGATCTTGATCGCTTAAATAATATGCCTGTTGAATCTTTTGAATAAGCGTTAATTTTTAATGAATCCGAATGTAACTTCAAAGGTTTATCCTTGGCAGCAAACAACATGGGAGACTTTAACAACAAGGTTTCCCAATATTGGACACGGCTTACTATTTTACGGCAAGCAAGGGTGTGGAAAGCATGCTTTCGCAAAACATTTTTTGGCTTGGGTCCTTTGTTTAAATAAGCAGCCGCAGGGCCCTTGTGGTGAGTGCAGCAGTTGCCAATGGTTAAAATCAGATACTCATCCCAATTATGTCCATATCACAACGGATGAAGAAAATAAAAAGCAGAATGCAAAAATCAAAATTGAAAAGATTCGTGACCTACTGCCTTTTGTGCAACAAACTGGAGAAGGTTGGCGCGTTATTCTGATTGAGCCTGCTGAAGCGCTTAACTTGGCGTCATCAAATGCTTTGCTAAAGACATTAGAAGAACCAGGTGAACGTGTTGTTTTAATTTTATTGGCAGATCACTATCTTAAATTACCAGCTACTATTCGTAGCCGATTGCAACATTTTGCTTTAGATCGTATCTCATATGAGCAAGCTACATCATACTTGAATGCGCATTTATCTGAACTTGCCGAAGTACAGCCTGATTTATTGCTTGCCTTATCTAATGATATGCCTTTACAAGCAATGGAAATTGCTAAAAGTGACTGGTTTGTGAAAAGACAGATTTTCTTAAATGATTGGCTTAAAATTGTTGCTCAAAAAAATATGCCTCTATTTTTCTCGGGAAAGTGGCAAAAAGAGTTAAGTTTTAATGATTTTATCGTACTTTTTGAATACTTGTTGGGTGATTTAATTTGTATCAAGCTTAATCAACCACAAAAAAATACTGATATAGATTTTGAGCAGTTAAGTCCATATTATGATTTAGAAAGCTTATTTAATATTTATAATGAATTGCAACAGGCAAAAAAACTTGTTGAACAAAATGTTCAAACTCAACTTATTATAGATCAATTATTTGTAACATTAATGAATATTTAAGGGGAAAATTATGCAAACGCAAATGGGGGGGATTATTCAGGTAAATATTCCTGATAGAGCTACTTTGCAAGCAAGTTATATGGGATATGTGCAAGGTGGAGGCCTTTTTGTGCCGTCAAAACAAAAGGTGAAAATGGGACAAGAAATTTTCATTTTGGCTACTTTACCTGAGCAGTCTCAGAAAATTCCTTTAACTGGTAAAGTGATTTGGATATCACATAAGCAAAGTGGATTTAAACCTCAGGGTTTTGCTATTCAATTAAGCGGAGATAAGGGAATTTACTATAAAACTGAGGCAGAACGAGTTTTGGCTGGTAGTATGTCTCTAGATCGTCCAAGTTATACCATGTAATTAGATAGGAAATAAAAGTGTTTGTTGATACGCATTGCCATTTAACGATGTTAGATTTGACACCTTATAACGGTGATCTGGATCTTGCGCTTGCAGCAGCGCGAGCCGAAGGGGTGTCCAAATTTATGGCAATTTCCGTTGATCTTGATGACCATATTGCACTAGCTGAAATTGCAAATAAACATGCAGATGTTGGTTATACGGTAGGTGTACATCCTTGTGAGGATGTAGACACAATGGCACGTGCAACAACAGAACATTTGATTGAATTGGCTCAATCAAAAAAAGTATGGGCTTTAGGTGAAACTGGACTAGATTATTATCACAGTACAGATTTTATTGAGGAGCAAAAGACATGTTTTGCAAGACATATCCAAGCTTCAAAAATTGTAAAAAAACCAGTTGTCGTTCATACCCGATCAGCAAAGCATGATACGGTAGATATTATCCGCGCTGAACACTCAACACATGGGATTCTGCATTGTTTTACTGAGGATTGGGAAACTGCTAAAGCTGTACTGGATTGTGGTTATTACATTTCTTTTTCCGGTATTGTGTCATTTAAAAATGCACAGGATTTAAGGGATGTAGCTAAACAGGTTCCACTAGATCGCCTTTTAATTGAAACAGATAGCCCGTATTTAGCACCCGTTCCATATCGTGGTAAAACAAATGAACCAAAATATGTGCCTTATGTAGCCAAAGCGCTCAGTGATGTATATGATAAATCGGTTGAGGAAATTGCAATGATCACCTCACAAAATTTTGAGAACTTGCTAAAAGCGATTTAGGTCATAGAAACTATATAAGAGAGTAATTGCGTGAAGATGGATCGTCAGGCTCAGTTCCGAGCAAGAGAAGTATTAATATTTCAGGTTGCGGAACAATTATTGCTAGAAAATGGCGAAGCCGGAATGACACTTGATGTCTTGGCTGCTGAGCTTGATCTAGCAAAAGGAACTTTGTACAAACACTTTCAAAGTAAAGATGAGTTGTACATGCTGTTGATCATTCGTAATGAGCGTATGTTACTTGAAATGGTTCAAGATACTGAAAAGGCCTTTCCGGAACATTTAGCCTTTTTCATGTTGCATCATTTGCATCATCCTGAGCGAACAGTTTTATTTCATCAAATTGAGGAAAAACTCTCAATCACTGCTCAAGGCGTACATCATCTTTTTCACGAACTTTATCAGGTACGTAAACAGAGATTGCGAATTATCATTCGCATGACAGACCATTATTTAGAATCTATTCAAAGCAATATGCCTACGCGAGATTATCTTGCTTCTATTTGGTCATTAACTCATGGTGCAGCAGCTATTCTCAATTCAAGTTTTTATCAACGATATTTAGGTTCAAGAGACACTTTAAGAGTGGCTTATATTGATCAGGCTTTGGCCCTACCTAAACAAGCTGTTGAGCAATATGCTTAGGTCGATATGAAATCCCAATCATCACTTAAATCCCAAAAAGGTTTTACTCTCATAGAAGTGATGGTGGTGATTGTTATTATGACGATTATGACCTCTTTAGTTGTACTCAATATAGGTGGGGTTGACCAAAAGAAAGCGATGCAAGCAAGAGAGTTATTTTTGCTTGATATGCATAAAATTGGTAAAGAGTCGCTTGATCAGTCTCGTGTTTTAGCTTTATCTACTCTGAGTGAAACAGATGTTTCACCATTTTCTTATGAATTGTATGAGTATCATGACCAGAGTAAATTACAGGTCCAAGATTTAAAAAATCGCTGGCAGAAATATTCTGAGTTTAATACACGCCACTTACCTAAACATGTATCGTTCACAATACAACCTTTAGATGAGCAAAACTATTCAAAAGCTACAAATAGCGATTTAATTGGAGGGCAGGCTCCACAGTTAATCTGGTTCGGTAACGGTGAAGCTAAAACTGTGAAAATACAGTTTTACTTTGAACAAAAACCAATTGGTTCAGAAATACAAATTGATCATTTGGGTAAAATAAATGAAATCTAAAGGCTTTACTCTATTAGAAGTAATGGTTGCTTTAGCAATTTTTGCAGTGGCGGCTGTCGCGTTAACTAAAGTAGCCATGCAATATACTCAATCTACCTCAAATGCAATTCTTAGAACAAAAGCGCAGTTTGTGGCAATGAATGAAGTTGCTTTAATGGAGATAAATCAGGAATGGCTTGAAGGTACTCAAAGTAAGCAAATTACTTCTCAAGGCGAAACTTGGCAGATTGACAAATCTGCACAATCTACAATTAGCCCGAATGTTCAGAAAGTAGATTTACAAATTAGCTTATATGATTCTGATAAGGGCAAAGTTCAAAATGGTATTACTCACTTGGTATTTTTTAATTACCCAATGAAAGCAAAATAATGATAAAGAATAAAAGTTTTCGCTCTCCAAACTCAGCTTCACGTCTTGCGGTACGATCGGAGCAGATGATGAGGGGTTACTCCGAGCAAAGCTCTTCGTCTTGCGCTCAGACAAAGCGTTGCTTTAAAGACTCTCACACTCGAAACACAGTTTCTCATCTTGCGGCACGATCGAGCAGTGCTCGATTAACTCGTGCCTCAGGATTTACTTTAGTTGAGCTTTTAGTTTCAATTGCAATTTTTGCTATTTTATCTTTGTTGGGGTGGAAGGTTTTTGACTATTTATTAAAAGTTCGTGATCGTAATACTCAACATGAAGTGCAGTTATTTGAATTACAAGATGCTTATCAACAAGTTTTGCGTGATACATTGCAAATTATACCTTTATCAGCCAATCAAGGCGGGCAATTACGTCCAGCTTTAGAAGTTGATAATCAAGTTCTTCGCTTTAGTAAGGCGGGTGTTACTGATCCATTAAAGCAAGGATTATCACCTTTTGAGCGTATCGAATATCGATATGATCCTGATCAAAAAAAGCTTTATCGTCTTAAATATAGTAACTTAAATACTTCAAATAGAGAGCAACCTTTATCCAGTACGCTGTTGAGCCAAGTTGAACAATTTCAAATTATGGTGTTGACACCTCAAGAAGTGACAAAGTGGCCAGAAGTTAATATTGATCCCACAAAACCTGATGAATTTAGGAAGTTGCCAAAAGGAATAAAAATGCAACTCACGGTTGCAGGTGTAAGTTATGAGTGGATTTATAGCTTAAACCAAGGTGACTTATCGCTCTCCAAACAGGGTGGTCAATAAATGTTACTCTATAAAAAAAATCAGCAAGGTGTAGCGTTACTCACAATTTTGATAATGGTTGCTTTGGCTACAATTTTAGCTGCCTCAATTGCAAAGCATCAAACTAATACAATGGAAAATACGGGTTATTTGATGCGTCAAAATCAGTCGTTACTCTATGCAAAAAGTGCAGAAGCTTTTTTTTCTGAATTATTAATTCAAGATGCAAACAATGCTGGTGGCATCGATCATTTAAAGGAAAGTTGGGCTCAGCCAATGCCACCTTTCCCAATAGAAGATGGAATTGTATCGGGGCGCTTACTAGATGAGTCAGGAAAATTTAATCTAAACAATTTAACGACCAATGAAGGCAAGGTAAACGAAGCTGCTAAAAATTGGTTTGAGCGATTGCTTGTGCGTGTAGGATTGCCAGCAGAGTTAAGTCAAGCAGTTATTGATTGGCAAGACCCAGATGATGAACCATCTGGACCTATGGGGGCAGAAAGTAATTATTATGAAGGTCTTGATCCTGGTTATTTAGTTTCAAATGCTAAATTTCATCGTATAGAAGAGTTGAAATTGGTAAGAGGTTTTGAAGGTAAGAAATATGATTTAATTGCACCATACATTTCTGCATTACCTGAAAATACAAAAGTGAATATTAATACCGCAGCACCATTAGTATTAGCGAGTATTGATCAAAAATTAGATTTAGGGACTATAGAAAAAGAACTTCAATTACGCCAACAGAATTTAAAGTTCTTTCAAAATATTGATGAATTATGGCAATTGAATGCTTTTTCAACAGTTGATCCACAAAAGAAAACTGAGGTTAGTAGCCTTTTAGATGTGAAGTCGAACTTTTTTCAAGCACAAATTGAGGTTGTGTTGAATAATAGAAAAAGACAGATTACAAGTGCCTTGATGCGGAGTGATAAGCAGGTTTATGTATATTCTAGAAATATGGCACCATTTAACTAATTGAAAATTTATGATTTATTTGCTTTGGATGTTTTTTGAAGTTTGTAATTATAAATTTTTCTCAGGTTAAGCGTTAAAGTAAATATAAACTTTCTATATGTGTATCTCCAATGTTTCTTCATAAGTCTTATCATACTTTTTGCTAATTGTTTCTAATTGAAAAGTGGTGCGAAATTTTCGTCTTTTGCTTTATAATAATGTTCTTAGAAGGAATGATCGATTTGGCACATGTTAATTCGTAAGTTATTTAAGTTTGAAAATGCACATGTTGTACGTAACTGTACATCGGATCGTTGTAAGCGATCAATTCATGGACATAGCTATAAAGTTGAGTTATTGCTTAAAGCTTCGAAATTAGATCATGGGCAAATGGTTTATGATTTTGGACTCCTAAAGGGAGTAATAAAAGACCTGTTCGATAGCTTTGATCATGCAATCTGTTTTTGGGAAAAAGATGATTCTCAATATATTGATGCATGCCAGACTTTTAGTGCTCGTTGGATTTCTTTACCTGTTTCACCGTCGGCCGAACAGTTTTCACGTATTTTCTTTTATTTAGCTCAGCAAGTTTTACAATCAACAGTCACTCAAAATGGGGAAGGTGACGTTGAGGTATATTCTGTTATTGTTCATGAGACTGATACTGGATATGCTCAGAGCTTTATTGAAGATATTCAAAACGAACAAATGGGTATTTTAAGTCTTGATGGAATTGTTTTTTCAGAACAAATTCAGATAGAGTGGGCAAATCCACAAATGTATGAAGACTTGAAAAAAGGGGTTAAATTTAATAATCCTCAAGTTGATTTGCAAGTCGAAGTATAAATCGAATTACTTATTTTATTTGTAGAATTGAAAATTGATCTAGGATGACATTAATGCAATTAACTGAGCAACAGCAAGATAAACTCAGTAAAGTTCAATTAGAAGAAAGTTGGAAAAGATCTTTAGCACCTTTTCTATTAAGTCCTCAGATGGATAGTTTGCGCGATTTCTTATTTCAACAGAAACAAGCTCAGAAAATAATATATCCGCCTAGTAAACAGATCTTTAATGCTTTAAATACCACACCATTCGCTAATGTAAAAGTTGTGATTTTAGGGCAAGACCCATATCACGGGCCAAACCAAGCGAATGGATTAAGCTTCTCTGTTCAAAAAGGTATTGCATTACCACCATCTTTGCGCAATATTTTTCATGAACTACATACAGATTTGGGTATTCCGGCTCCTCGCCATGGTGACTTAACAAAATGGGCTAAACAAGGCGTACTTTTACTCAACAGTGTGCTTACGGTTGAGGCTGGACAGCCGACTTCACATCAAAAGCAGGGTTGGGAAGCCTTTACTGATGAAGTTATTGATGTTCTAAATGAACATAGACAACATATAGTATTTATTTTGTGGGGTGCTTATGCACAGCGCAAAGGACAACGTATAAATAGAGATAAACACTTGGTTTTAACAGCCGCACATCCATCACCTCTTGCTGCAAATAGAGGAGGGTTTTTTGGATGCAAAGTGTTTTCAAAAACAAATCAATATTTGAAACAACATGGCATTGAGCCCATAGACTGGCAATTGGACGCATGATGAACTCTCCCAATGTAAATAACTATCACCCGGACTTGGTGGTTGAAGAAGCAAAAAACGGCTGGCGTATAGTACGTTTGAATCGCCCTAAATCGTTACATGCTTTAGACGAATCAATCGTAACGGCATTATTGCGTGTATTTGAAGATTTCCGTCACGATGAACAGGTTAAAGCAATTTGGTTAGACTCAACTACACCAAAAGCTTTTTGTGCAGGTGGTGATGTTCGAAAATTACGCCAACTTGTTATAAATCAAGAAGTCGATACCGCGAATAAGTTTTTTCAGCAAGAATATGCTTTAGATCTACTTTTACATAATTATGCTAAACCGGTCGTAGTTTGGGGAGAAGGTTATGTAATGGGCGGTGGTTTAGGCTTGTTTATGGCTGCACCATTCCGTCTAGTGACGCCGTATTCACGTTTAGCAATGCCTGAAATTAATATTGGTTTATATCCTGACGTTGGTGCGAGCCGTTTCTTGGCAGATCGTGGTCCAATTGGTTTGTTTACGGGTTTAACTGGTTCAATCATGACTGCTGCTGGAGCATATAGCATCGGTTGGGCAACACATATTTGTGAAGCACAGCGTGATAATGTTCTGCAAAAAGTTTTAAATATTAATTGGGCTCATTATCCTGCAGGAGATTTTCGAGCAATTGATGATACTTTAAATAGCTTGCACCGTCCTGTTGCGGCAGGCCCATTGCAGAACTCACTTGATGTAATTCATAGTGTTTGCCGTGGTTTTAATTTTGAACAGGACTATCAAGCTATTGTTAGCTTGCGTGATGCGAGCAGTGATTGGTTACGCCAAGCGAGTGAAAACTTGCAAAAAGGATCTCCTAGTACTGCGGCAATTACTTGGTTATTGTGGCAATGGGGTAAACAAATTCACTCATGGGATGAAGTCTTTGATCTAGAGGCTCAGATTTCTGAGTGGAAAATACGTCATCCTGACTTTGTGGAAGGTGTTCGCGCACGCTTGGTTGATAAGGATTTATCACCTGAATGGAAACCATGTGACGATCTAAGCTTGAGAGGTATATTGGCTGATTGTCCACCAGTAACTTCAATTGATAGCTGGAATGCCTTACTTAGACAACACGGTGTGATCACCTAAAATAAATGACTGAATATAGTGATGAATACTGGATGCAGCTTGCTTACGAGCAAGCTGAATTGGCTGCTCAGCAGGGGGAGATTCCTGTTGGAGCGGTTCTGGTGAGCCAAAATCGAGTAATTGGATCTGGTTATAATGCTCCAATTACTTTATTAGATCCAACTGCACATGCAGAAATTCAAGCTATTCGTGCAGCGTGTTCCTCTCTAGAAAACTATCGATTACCTGAAGACACAACTTTATATGTCACTCTTGAGCCATGTACTATGTGTGTAGGTGCACTTGTACATGCAAGAATTAAACATGTGGTTTTTGGTACACCAGAACCTAAAGCAGGTTCTTTGGTGAGTGCACGTCAGTTATTACAACAAGGCTATTATAATCATAGGTTTACATTTCAGAATGGCTGTCTACAAGAAAAATGTGCTCAACAACTTAGCCACTTTTTTAAACAAAGACGTGAGCAGAAGAAACAAGAGAAACAACAAAAAACGTCCTTAAATGATTAAAAATTAACTTACTCTTATGGCAAACTAACGCGGTTTTAATGCCATGATTCCATGTAATAAGGACGATCCAATGCGTAATGTAATTACCGTAAAAAAAGAATTTAATGCTCCTCTTACTGATGTATTTAACTTGCTCTCTAAGCATTCAACTTACAATACTGCTTTTGCACCTTTACAAGTTGTACGTGTTAAAGACTCCGCAGATTCTAAAAGACCTGATGGTTTAGGCTCAATTCGACGTATGGGATTTGGTCCAATTAAGCCAATTAAAGAAGAAATTACATTGTTGGAAGAAAATAAAAGTATTGAGTATAAATTAATAGATAATCCTTTGATTAAACATCATTTAGGCAGAATCGAGTTTTCTGAGATTACCCCATACATTACATTAGTTACATACCGCATTGAGTTAACGGCAAAAGCGCCAGTGGTCAGTAAATTAATCCTTGCACAGCTAAAACTAGCCATTACACTAGGCTTTTCGAGATTAGCTAAAGCATTTGCTTCTTAGTGAGAGTTCAATGACAGTTCAAATTATTACTATTGATGGTCCGAGTGGTTCGGGTAAAGGAACATTAGCTGCAAAACTTGCAGAACATTATCAATATCATTTACTCGATTCGGGTGCCTTATATCGTTTATTAGGGTTGTCATTACATAAACACGATTTATTAGAGAAATTAGACAGTCAGCTTGATGAATGCATCCAATATGCACGTCAACTGGACATTAAATTCGAAACGTCTACCTCAGGGATTTTGGTCTTCTTGGATGGCGAAGATGTATCTCAAACAATCCGTACAGAACGAGTTGGTGAGTACGCATCAAAAGTTGCAGTGGTTCCAGAGCTTAGACAGGCACTATTTGAAAGACAAAGAGCTTTTGCGCAAAGTCCCGGTTTAGTTGCAGATGGCCGTGATATGGCAACATCTATTTTTCCGGAAGCTAAAGCCAAAATTTATCTGACAGCTTCAGCTGAGTCACGCGCTGAGCGAAGAGTAAAACAGTTGCAGGGTATGGGGCTAGATGCTAAAATAAACGACATTTTAGCTAATATACAGGCACGAGACAAAAGAGATATGGAGCGAGAAGTTGCTCCGCTCAAGCCAGCCAAAGATGCTTATATCATTGATAGTTCGGAATTAACGATCGATCAGGTATTTAAGTTAATGGTTGATTATGTCGATAGCCGTACTATTTAGTAAATAGAATTATCAGTTGAAGCATAGCTTGATCAGTCTATAAAGACTATGTTGATACTTAACTAAACCGGCCTTGTCTGATCCAAGACCGCTGAATTTATCAGGTATATCATGACCGAATCTTTTGCAGCCCTCTTTGAAGAAAGTGAATTAAACCTCAACGTTGAAAAGGGTGCAGTCATCCAAGGTGTTGTTGTAAACATCGATAGCGACTGGGTAACTGTTGACACTGGCCTAAAGTCTGAAGGCATTGTTGACCGTGCTGAATTTTTAAATGAACAACGTGAACTTGAAGTTCAGGTTGGTGATACTGTTGACGTAGTTGTTGAAGCTCTTGACAACGGTATGGGTCAAACAGTTTTATCACGTGAAAAAGCTAAGCGTGCTGAAACTTGGACTAAACTTGAAAAAATCTTTGAAGATGGCGAAATCGTTACTGGTGTTATCTCTGGTAAAGTTAAAGGCGGTTTCACTGTTGACATCGGTCCTGTTCGTGCATTCTTACCAGGTTCATTAGTTGACACTCGTCCTATCCGTGACACTACTCACCTTGAAGGTAAAGAGTTAGAGTTCAAAGTAATCAAACTTGATGCTAAACGTAATAACGTTGTTGTATCTCGTCGTGCTGTTATGGAAGCTGAATCTTCTGCTGACCGTGAAGCATTACTTGCTCAACTTGAAGAAGGTCAAACAGTTACAGGTACAATCAAAAACCTTACTGATTACGGTGCATTCGTTGATCTTGGCGGTATTGATGGTCTTCTACATATCACAGATATGGCTTGGAAGCGTATCAAGCACCCTTCAGAAGTTGTTGAAGTTGGTCAAGAAGTTACTGTTAAAGTACTTAAATTTGACCGTGAACGTAACCGCGTATCTTTAGGCCTTAAACAATTAGGCGAAGATCCATGGTTAGCGATCATGAGCCGTTACCCTAAAGGTTCTATCGTTAAAGCTCGCGTAACTAACTTAACGGACTACGGTTGTTTCGCTGAAATCGCTGAAGGCGTTGAAGGTTTAGTTCACGTTTCTGAAATGGACCACACTAACAAAAACATCCACCCATCTAAAGTTGTTCAGATTGGTGATGAAGTTGATGTTATGGTTCTTGAAGTTGATGAAGAACGTCGTCGTATTAGCCTTGGTATCAAACAAACTCGTGCTAACCCATGGGAAGAGTTTGCTAAAGCTCATGAGAAAGGCGAAAAAGTATCTGGTACTATCAAGTCTATCACTGACTTTGGTATCTTCATTGGCTTGAACGGTGGTATCGACGGTTTAGTACACTTGTCTGATATTTCTTGGAACGAGCAAGGTGAAGAAGCTATTCGTCGTTACAAGAAAGGTGACACTGTTGAAGCTGTTATCTTGTCTGTAGACGCTGAAGGTAACCGTATCAGCCTTGGTATCAAGCAATTGAACAGCGATCCGTTCAATGACTTCTTAGCTGCTAACGAACGTGGTGCTTTAGTTAAAGGTACTGTAACTGCAGTTGATGCTCGTGGCGCAACTGTTAAGTTAGCTGACGAAGTTGAAGCAACTCTTAAAGCTTCTGAAATCAATCGCGACCGCGTAGAAGATGCGACTAAATTCTTAGAAGTTGGTCAAGAAGTTGAAGCGAAGATCATTAACGTTGATCGTAAATCTCGCTCTATCAACTTGTCTATCAAAGCGAAAGACGAAGCTGAAGAGAAAGAAGCAGTTGCTAGCTTGCGTACAGCAACAACAAGTCAAGACAATGGTCCTAAGACTATTGGTGACTTGATCAAAGCACAAATGAA
The DNA here is from genome assembly GCF_031196995.1 of Acinetobacter sp. 12966. Lineage (NCBI taxonomy): Bacteria > Pseudomonadati > Pseudomonadota > Gammaproteobacteria > Moraxellales > Moraxellaceae > Acinetobacter > Acinetobacter sp. 12966. The sequence goes on along the minus strand of NZ_JAVIMC010000124.1, from coordinate 41,315 downwards.
GTAATAAGTTAACAAAGTACAGTTTCATGTAACGGAATTGTACTTTTTATACAAATTACTGTAAACGGTAGCCTAGTATTCAACATACTGCGCTACCGTTTTGTATTTAAACAGGTTATTATCGAACGACATAGAGTAGCAATAAATAACGAGGTCGTAGATGACTACTGAAGCTCTTAATAAGTCTGATTTGATTGAACGCATTGCGCTAAAAAACCCACACTTAGCTGAACCTTTGGTGGAAGAGGCGGTTAAAATTATGATTGATCAAATGATAGAAGCACTATCAACTGATAATCGAATTGAAATCCGTGGTTTTGGTAGCTTTGCTTTACACCACCGTGATCCAAGAGTTGGTCGCAATCCTAAAACAGGAAAATCAGTTGAAGTTGCAGCTAAAGCTGTTCCACATTTTAAACCCGGAAAAGCCCTTCGTGATGCAGTAAACGAATCTGGGAAATAAATAAAATTTATAAGTCGGGGTGTCTATGCGTTATATTTTAATTGCATTGCTTATTGTTGTATTTGGCTATTCTTTAGCACTTGTTTTGCAGAATCCAACAGAACTTTCTGTTGATTTGTTATTTACTCAAGTTCCAGCTATGCGTTTAGGCTTATTATTGCTACTCACATTAGTACTAGGAACTGTGGTTGGTCTTTTATTAGGTGTGCAAGTTTTCAGGGTATTCCAAAAAAGTTGGGAAATTAAACGCCTGCGTAAAGATATTGACCATTTAAGAAAAGAACAAATCCAAAGTGCTCAATTAGCGGCAGCTGAAGCAGCTGCAAATGTAAGACATGAAAAAACCGTTGTAGATATTTATCCGCAAGATAAAAACTCTACTCCGCTATAATCCCCATACTACTCTTTATTAATGAGTAAAGAGTAGTATCTTTCTAAATTTTATCTCTTCTTTTATTCTTCTAAATATAAACGCTTTTGTTCTTATCGCTTTAATTTTAGAAAGCAGTTCTCTACATTCCTTTATTCCTTCATGAGTTGTCTATTATAATAATGCTGATTTTATATGATGGAAGAAAGTCTCTTGAGTATCATTGTTGCGTTAGATGCAAAAAGCCAATATGACGCTTTAAAAATTGTTGAACAGCTTGATCCTGCTTTATGTCGTGTAAAAGTGGGTAAAGAGCTTTTTACTCATGAAGGCCCATCTGTTGTAAAAAAACTGCAAGAACAAAATTTTGAAGTTTTTCTTGATCTTAAATTTCATGATATTCCTAATACTACAGCCCAAGCAGTATGTGCAGCAGCTGATTTAGGAGTATGGATGGTAAATGTTCATGCGTCAGGTGGACGTAAAATGATGGAAACCTGTGTGGAGCGTTTAAAAGCAGGTAACTATCAAACCCAACTTATTGCTGTGACAGTACTCACATCAATGGGACGTGAAGATCTAAGAGATATTGGTCTAGATATTGAACCTGTTGAACATGTAAAGCGCTTAGCTAAATTAACTCAGGAAAGTGGCTTGGATGGTGTAGTTTGTTCAGCTCAGGAAGCTAAGATTCTTCGTGAATTAATTGGGCAAGACTTCTCTTTAGTAACACCAGGTATTCGTCCAGAGGGTTCTAATGCAGACGACCAAAAACGTATTGTAACTCCGAAGCAAGCTATGCTTGATGGTTCCACACATCTGGTTATTGGTCGACCGATTACTAAAGCAGAAAACCCAACAGAAATGTTGAAATCTATTCTGGCTTCAATTGCCTAAAAATTTAGAAATAAGCTAATTAATAGCGGCGCGAGTAGGCTTAATAATAAGCCACTCATCATGGCATGTGGTACATAATGTGTACCGCATGACTGTTTTACCATGGCTAAGGTAGCATCCATTGACGTTGCGCCAGCACTTGAGATAGCCGGGCGTGGAAAACGCCATCCCATCGTATACATTAGAAAAATAGCAACGATTTCCCTAAATAAATCAGTTAATAAGGCAATTCCACCTAGTTCTGCCGAGTGTAATTGTGTAAATAAAATCCCTGACATTGAATACCAGCCATAACCTTGTGCTAAAGCTAAAGTTTCATTAAGTGTAAAATGTTTGTGAAGTAAATAGTAATTCAAAAAGCCCGCTATACATGACCCTATAAAAGCAGCTAACGGTACAATTAAAATCTTCCAGCTTAACCAAGTGCGGTTAAAGTGGGTAAAGGCAAGTTCAATACCAATTAAGAAAATAAAAAGTAATAATAAATACCAGCTATTAAATGCGATATGTGAGGTGAATTGAGTAATGATAGCGCCGAATAAAACACCGACACCTAATGCAAAAAAAGCCTTCGCAATATTCTTTAAAGCATTTACAAAAAGTTGTAGAGAGATTTTTCCTTTGATGCTTTGTTTATCAAAAATTGTATAAGCTAATAAACACGTAAAGAACGAACCAAAAGATGTTGTAAGCGCAATGATAATAGCGGGTGGAAGTATGGTAGAAGGATTCTCGATTTGATCAAGTGCTAAGGTTAATTCCAAAGCGACACTCGCTAAGAGAATATAAGAAAAATAGGGCAGTATTTTAAATATAAAGTGTCGGATATTTAGAGATAGTTTGGGTGCTAGGAAATAACCGGAAGCAAGTGCTAAAAAGATTTGAATAATGAGATAAAAAGATTGCATATAATAGGTAGATTGTTATTAACCTACCTATTATGTCTTGAACATTTTAAGCTGCATAGCTCTGTGAGCTTTTATTTAAAAGTAAGTAGTCATTGGGCTTAACTTTACGAGTTTCTAACCAATACTTCCATGTGTAAGTTGGCCATAGTGAAAAGTTTCTACCATCGGTAGATTGATACCAGCTACTACACCCACCAGCTTGCCATACAGTTCCTTGAAGCTGCTTTTGAACACGTTCGTTAAAAGCATCTTGAACATCTGGTTTGATCTCAATTGCTTTTTGACCAGACTCTTCTACTAACTGAATAAGCTGTAAAATGTAATTTACTTGAGATTCAATCATAAAAATAATCGAATTATGGCCTAGAACTGTATTAGGACCTACCAATTGGAATAGGTTAGGAAAGTTTTTGGTCATAATGCCGTAATAGCTTTCAGCACCATCTTTCCATGCTTGTTTTAACTCGATTTGATTACGTCCGATACATGTGAAATGTTTTAAATAAATACGTGGGTCAGTAATAAAACCTGTACCGTAAATTAAACAATCAATAGGGCGTTCTCGTCCATCTTTGGTAACAATACTGTTTTCTTTAATCTCTTGAATACTATCAGTGACTAGCTCAACATTTTTTCGGTTAAAAGTAGGAAAGTATTTATTTGAGATAAGAATACGTTTACATCCCATAACGAAATCAGGTGTAAGTTTTTTTGCTAAATCTTTATCTTTAACTTGAAAACGTATGAATGCTTCTGCCAATTTTTGGCCATACTTCATGATTTGAGGTTGAACAATGGGTACAACGCGAGATTCATTACTCCAGTAAAGTCGACTACGATGAAGCTGGCGATAAATATTAGAAGATTTGAATAATGCTTTACTTAAGCTTGAATATTTACGCTCATCTCGTGGTATTACCCATGCGGCTGTTCTTTGAAATACATAGAGCTGTTTAACATCTTTGGCTATTTCAGGAATATATTGAATTGCGCTACCACCTGTACCAATAGATGCGACTGACTTTCCGTTTAAGTCATAGTCATGTGCCCATTGTGAGGAATGAAATACTTTTCCTTTGAATTTCTCTATCCCCTTGATAGGAGGAATTTGTGGGATGTGTAGGGGGCCAGATGCAAAAACTATAAATTGCGCTTCTATAGAAGGTTGGTTGTTAAAATCTAGAGTCCACACATGACGTGTTTCATCATATTCGACATGAGTTACGTCATGGTTAAACTTGCAGTAATCTTTAATTTTATATTTCTGTGTAATGTCTTGAATATAATTAAAGATCTCTGGCCCCTCAGCATAGCGTTTTGTCCAATCTGTTTTTGGTGCAAAAGATAATGAATACATATGAGATTGAACATCACATGCTGCACCTGGATAACGATTTTCTCGCCAAGTTCCGCCGACATCGTTTGATTTTTCTAAAATAACAAAATCTTGCTGTTGATTTTGTAGTAAACGGATTGCCATTGCTAGGCCACCAAAGCCAGCACCAATAATAGCGATTTTAGTTTTTTGAATAGCATCTTGCTTTGTGTTTAGCATTGGAAACCCTGCATAAGCTGAAAAGAGGATTGCTCGCAAGACTAACGCTTTTTAATCAGTTTAAACATGATTGTAACGACGTGAAAATTGATAGATTCGGCAATTAATTTTCTTGCTTCTTTATAGTAAAACATTTCAGTCTAGGGAAATTGATAGAAGAATGAAACGGTCGATACTTGGTTTAATTTATTTAATTCAAGGAATGCGGAATGCTGGCATTGATGTCGACTCACGTTTGGCTGATATAGGTATTAAAGTTGATGCTTTAGACCCGAGTTCTACAATTCATGATCGCCTTGAATGGGACATTCAACAAATAATTAGTAAAAATGTAGAGCCTGAAAAGGGTTTATTTATTGGACAGCATTATGCTTTAGCCGGTTACGGCCCATTGCTTATGCTACTTGTCACAAGTAATGATATTCAAACTGCTTTAAATAAGGGTATAAAATATCAAAAGCTTACGCATTTATTTGGTAGCTTAGCTTTATACGAAACTGATGAGCGGACGATTTTAAATTATTTGCCTGTTGATTTAAAAACGGAAATTGGGCAGTTACGGGCACAATGTGAAGTCTCTGGAACTTATAAGTTTATTCAAGATATTTATACGATGATGGGATTACAAATGCCTACGATGCGTATAGAACTTCCATTTGAAAAACCTACTGATATAGAAACTTTGTCACGCTATTTTGCATATTATGGCGAAGATGTGCATTTTAATGGTAAATATGCGGCATTTAGCCTAAGTAAGGATGTACTTGAAATTCAAATTCCTTCTGCCGATATCATTACACATCGTATTTATGAATCAAAATGTATTGCAGAAATAACAAGATTAAATCAACAAGATCATCAAACTCCACATATCATACAATGTGTGCAAGATTATCTTGAATTGCAACAAGGAATTATCCCGAGCATGGCGGAAACGGCTTTTGCATTGAAAATGCCTGAAAGGACATTAAGGCATCAACTGCAACAGCTAAATACGAGTTATAAGCAAATTCGTGAACAAATTATCAAGAATAAGGCATTGAAGCTTATGGAATATAGGGAATACTCAATAGAAGTTGTTGCCGAATTACTCGGCTATTCTGAACCAGCGGCATTTAATCATGCATTTAAACGATGGTTTGGACAGAGTCCTCGACAATATGCAAAAGAGTCATCGTCGTAACTCTTGATGCTAAAAGCTAATGTGGTTGAACAAAATGTTCGCTATACTCTCATCAGTTAAAATTGAAATAAAACGATATGTTAAATTTAAAATCTTCTCATAGTACTGCATTCACACCTTCTTCCCCAGCAGAACGCTATGCTGAGGCTTTAGCTTCAGGTCAATTTATGGCAGATGAAGCGCAAGCACAGGCAGTGCAAGAATTAGATCGCGTATGGAAAGAACTTTTAAACCGTTATAAAGCTTCAAAAAAAGCTTTCCGTCGTTTTCGTCGCCAAACTTCACCTAAAGGTGTATATATGTGGGGCGGAGTAGGCCGTGGTAAAACTTGGCTTATGGATCAATTTTACGAGTCTGTGCCATTTCGCCGTAAAACGCGTATGCATTTTCATCATTTCATGCAACATGTTCATAAAGAACTAAATAAGCTTTCGGGCCAACGTAATCCACTTGAAATCGTAGCTGACCAAATCTATAAAGATGCTGTCGTTATTTGTTTTGATGAATTCTTTGTCTCAAACGTAACAGATGCAATGATTTTGAGCGATTTATTCCAAAAATTATTTGTGCGTGGTGTGACATTAATTGCAACATCAAACATTGCACCCGATGGCTTATATAAAAACGGTATTCACCGTGATCGTTTCTTGCCAACCATCGAAATGGTTAAAAAGAACTGTGCTGTTTTAAATGTAGATGCAGGTGTGGATTATCGTTTGCGTGTACTAAAACAAGCTCAATTATTCAAATCGCCATTAACGAATGAAGCACAAAGCTGGATGGCCGAACGTTTTAGTGCATTAACTCATACACAAGCTCATTCTCAAGAGCCGATTGTGATTAATAATCGTGTTGTCGAAACTCTGGGGCATACAGAAGATGTGTTGTGGTGTGAGTTTTCTGAACTCTGCTTTAAACCACGTAGCCCAGCAGATTTCATTGAAATTGCAAATATTTATAATACGGTTCTAGTCAGTAATGTTCCTCATTTGACAGATTTCTTGTCAGAAGGTACTCGTCGCTTTATTTATCTAGTCGATGAATTCTATGATCGTGGAGTGAAATTACTTTTAACGTCTCAAGATAGTATTATTGATATCTATCAAGGTGAAAAATTAGCATTTGAAATTGAACGTACGCGCTCACGTTTGCTAGAAATGCAATCTGATGAATATTTACACTCTGAACATCGTCATATTGATGCTACTAAAACTTCTTAAGAAAGTGGATATGAAAAGCGCTCTAAATTGAGCGCTTTTTATTAAATTTAATCAAATTTCATTTGTTTAATAATTATAAAAAACAATGACTTATAAATTATATTTAATTTGCTTGCAATTCAATTTGCATAGAATTTAAAATCAAGTGCAACAAAAGTGCAGCAAGATTTTAAACAATGGCGACCTTTCAAAAACGCAATGGTAGAGTGACAGCTACCGTTAGAATTAAGCCGCATCCGGCTAAATCAAAAACATTTGATACTTTGCGTGATGCAAAGAAGTGGGCGCAAGAAACAGAAGTAAGATTAAAGAATGAAAAGTTAGAGATTTTCGACCATATTATATTTAAAGATGCCTTAATTGAGTACCGTGATACTGTCTCTATTAATAAACGTGGCTATGAAAAAGAACGAAGAAAAATAAACTTTTTATTAAAAGCCATGTATGTAGATCAGCCGCTCATTCAAGTTAATAAAGACTTCTTAACAGAATGGCGTGAGCAAAGGCTTTTAAATGTTAAAGGTGCCACGATTAGGCGTGAGTTTATTTTGCTGTCAGCTTTTTTCACTTGGTGCATTGAGGTCAAGCGATGGCTATCAGTGAACCCTCTACGTGAAATTAAGTTCCCTTCAGAATCACCGCATCGAGAACGTGTAATTAGTGATGAAGAAATAGAAATTTTATTACCTTTCTTATCTACTGAGATGCGCTATATCTTTTTAATCGCTTTACAAACTGGAATGAGACTTTCAGAAATTTGCAATCTGAAATGGGAAAAAATTAGATTGAGTAAAAGCTATTTAATTTTAGACCTTACAAAAAATGGTCGTGCAAGGGAAGTGCCTTTAAGTTCCCAAGCGGTTGAAATCTTTAAATCCATTGGCCCAAAAAAGCAAGGGTATGTATTTAGTATAACTAGTGATGATGCAACCGATGAATTTCGGGATGCTAAATTAGAAGCGGGTTTAGAAGGTTTTACTTTCCATGATAGTCGCCATACTGCAGCAACAAAAATCGCTTTAAAAATCCCGCTGCTTGATCTGTGTAAAATGTTTGGGTGGAGTAATCCACGGCGTGCGATGATTTACTACAATCCCACTTCTAGTGAGATTGCAGCGCGGCTTTCACAGCCGTAAGCGAATAACGGCCTTTAATATCTTTGAATCTATGTTCTTTGGCTAACTTCTTAAATGAATGGTAGGATAAGCCCGGTATACGTTCACATAATTGCGTAATGTTAAGCAGCTCATCGCCTTGGGCTGCTAAAACTTTAGTTACTGCATTCTCACATGCCTTTTCGATGACCTGAGCCAATTCGGATGCAGGCATAGAAACAAATTTAACTTCTGTCATGCAGCATCTCCTCCCTTATGTTTACAGCTATTCACCAACTCAGTAATTTTTGTTAACCCATAAGCTGTGATTCGCATATGTAAATGAACTTTCTCCTCACCAGTATTTTTATTTATGATTACTGGTGATGGGCGATTGATAAATATTCCTGCCTCTCGTTTTGTTGAGTACGGTTGTAGACGTCCATGCTCTTCTCGATAAATCCATTTTTTATCAATTAATAGACTTATTAGTTTGCGTTCACCGATATTAATAGTTTTTGCACATTCGCGTATAGTGTATGTGCCATCAGTATTAGCTATAGTTTCAAGTGCTTGCGCTTTTGGCTCTAATAACTCAACCTTTGACTTTGCTGCCGCTAACTCTTTTGTTTTTGACTCTAAAATATTGTTTGCAACTTGAAGTGCCTTAGCCATCAATATTTCTGGTGAATTAACTTCTTGTCCAACAATATACCCACCATTTTTACGAATGCTTGGCAATACATCAGAAGTAACCCATTTCTTAAATTGCTTAGCTTCAGGTTTACGGCTTGTTAGAACTAAAGAATAAAGACCAGATTCATTAACTAAATTAGTTGGTCTGTGGTTACCCTCGATAGTATCGAGGGTAACTTCATCATTATCTAATCTACGTGCTGCATCACTTGGATTGCCAATCTCTAAAACATTACAAACATCAGAAAGAACAAACCAAATTTCACCATCCTCTTTTACAATGGTGCGGACTTCGTTTTGATTGAAGTTAAAAACAGATACATTGTTCATCACTTAATCTCCTCAACCTTTTCAGCAATTTCCTCCAGGATTCTCCACCCATCCAATCTGTGAAGCGGTTCCTGTACTCCACTGGCATCACATTGCTGCTGAACTATCTTTTCAATTGCCACTACAACTTCTCTAGTTCTTGGTACAACAATGTGATTCTCTGGCACCGTCTGAGCTTTGGCTTTTTCTAGCTCTGCATCACGATGCTTTGCACATCTAAGCCAAGCATCCCAACGGCTATTCATGTTGCTTATTTCTTTCTGAGCAATTTCAGAAGGATTGTTTGATCTAGTCATAAACAGTTCATGCTCATGACTAAAAATAATGTCTCTTCTTCCTTTGTAATATTGGAAGGTATCCAGAAAAGCCTCTCTTTCCTTATTCAAATCAATCATTCACGCCACCATTCTATAAATACGTTTAACTTCATGATCCAGCTCATCCATTGCAGAGCGACCTTCTTTGAAATATTTCAAAAGCATTAGCTTGTATCGCTCTTGAGCTGCTTTGTTCATCACACCTTCGTTGCTTACTGAAAGGGTGGCTTTATTACCTTTAATCAAGTTCACGCCGAGCGGTGTACCTTTCCCGCGATACCCAGCATTTACGTTGAACACAATGAACTTTTCGAAAAGCTGCATTGGTAGCAGCTTTGGCTCGAAAAGAAACTCTGGAGTAATTTGTTTCGACATTAGAAAGGTTCCTCCAGTAAATAATCTGGTTCGTTTGATGCCGCATTTTCTAATTCAAAGCGGCGTTTCTTAACAAAATCCATGAGTCGTGATTGAATCTGTGGATCTCGTGCAGCCACATCTATTTCCAAAGCATCTAACGTTGTAAGGTCCGGTGCAGTTTGGATCTGAACCATTAGTGAAGGTGGTTCATTTGCAGGTGCCTTAGATTTTTCTAGCTCTTCAAGTCGTTTGTGAGTGGCAAGGAGGAGAGGTTCCATTTGTTTGTCATTCCACGTACGGGTATATCGATAAACAGCATTTACCTCTTCAGGTGTTTTTGATTCTTTTACACGCTGAAGAAGAGCATCTAATGCCTTCTGATATTCAGGATCTACTTTAGGCTCGTTAGTTTCTGGAACTAACAGATCCTCAGATGTGGTGACATTTGTTTGTTCGGTAATAACAATTGTTGGTTGAGTTTCTGCAGAAATAACTTCACTAGGCTTTTCTGCTTTTGATTTTTTGCCTCTCTGTTTTTTGGGTTCCTCACCAAGACGAATAACACTTAATTCATTGTTGATTTCAAAACCGAGTGCTTTTGAAAAAGCTTTTAATTGAAGCTTGGCGTTTTCTGCATCACGTTGAACAAAGCCGCTATTAATAGATTCAATTAATGCGGTGGTTCTAAAATTCACGACGTAAATAGAAGGCGAATATGTAGTAATTACAAAAACATCCTGTCCTTCCTCATATTCATCAATAGTTAATGGCTTTGTGAATGTAATGCCAGCCAGCTCAATAGTTTCGATTTTGATGCAGAATTCAAAACCCGGTTTACCAAAAACAGAAGCGGGGAATTGATCTAAGTCAGAAAAGTCCAACATGTCTCCAATAGGACGACATAGAACAGTTTTACCTTTTTGAAGTGCTGCAAATGCTTCTTGAGCAGTTAAAATATTTTTCATGCTGTCATCCCAGTTTTAGCCAAAGTTTCAATGTCTTGTTTAACTGCTGTTAGCTTTGCCGCTTCAATTTGAATAAGGGCATCTATGCCGAAGTGCTCACAAACTGTTTTTACATCGAGGCCCCGTTCAGCAATAAAGTTTTGAAGTTCATCTCTTTGTTGATCTGAGATACCGTTAAATTCAGGTGGACTAATCCAAGTGCCACGTTGCTTATCAAACGTGCAATTCAATGCTTTAGCCCTCATTAACATTGCTTGGCGCATGTTCTGGTAATACATGTGTTCTTTATCAAGCGACTCGGTTAATTGATTAAGGTCACCTACATGTTCAGCTTCTTCACAGCTTTGTTTCCAGTTTTCTAGTTCTTCTTGGGCTTTAGCTGCTGCAAGTTGTGCAGGCGTTAAGGTGTTAATGTGATCTTTAGCTTGAGTAATCAGGTCAGCCAAGAAAGTAGGGTGTGCTTTAAGATCAGGTACCCATACTTCACCGGTTTCACCGCCTAAAGCACCTGAGTTTTTCGCATGATGTGTAGGCGAAGGTTTGAAATTAATAACGCGGGCATTTTTACCTTCACCAGTAGTAACAGTTGTTAGATAACCCATGACATCTGCGATACGGTAAAGCTCGTTACGGTTTTTACCACCTAGATCTGGGCGGTAAATAATTTGATCACCGTTTTGATCTTCTGATGCGTGTGCAATGAAAACAACATCTTTACCTAAACTGATCAAAGTATTGATGTATTGCTTGAAGGTTTGGTTCGCTAGACCTTGAGCCTTTAACTTTAAAGAACCATCTTTTTGACGGTTATTTGCCGTAAGTAACAGGTGGGTTTTAATGCATTCAAGCATTGCACCCACGGTATCAATGACAACAGTTTTATATGGTGCTAAGTCCTGCGGAGTAAGGTTTGCAACATCACTCCATTGTTGAACCTGTACAACCGCACCACGACGTAATTCACCAGTACGGTGAGCACCACGGTCAAAGTCAAAAGAAATTGCTTTTTCCGCAGTAAAGCCCATCGATGATTTACCTAAACCCGGATCAGCGTATAGGTACACAATAATTGCTTGAACCAATAAAGTTTGGTCAGCAGTAATAATCGGTAGAGCCATTTTTCTTATCCTTATCTTGAGCCAGTGAAGCCGCGCTTAGTTTTATAAGCTTTGCGGTCATAAGTAGGGATGTTTGTTTCACGTAGCTTTATAGCGAGCTGCTTTCTGCGTTGGAAATCAATTTCTTGTGTGAGTTCATTCCAAACTTTTGGATAGTCAGTTTGGAACCTGAACACATTTAATGGTGTCTTAAATCCGTCTTTAACTTTGTAAAGAACTGAGCCATTAGCATTAGATGCGTACACTTGCCAGCCAATGCGAACTGAATACAGCCCTTTATCATCACGGCCTAAATAAGACTTATAGCCGTCAGGGTGATGCTTAACTTTTTGCATGATTAAGCCACTCCCATAGATTCTTGATAGATCCAAATTTTAGGATTGCTATCAAGTTTTGCAGAAAACACACCTGTGCCTTTAGTGCGAATAATCACGCTTAGATCATAACCACACTGTTTTTCGGTAATTTGGTGGCCTTTAATGCCCATGCGCCTAGCCACTTGCCATGTATAAGGTCGATAACCTTCCTTATTGAGTTCGATCACTGTTTCCAAAACGGCTTGTTGGCGTTCAGATAGATTTAGAGTTGAATTAGCCATGATTAAGCCTCCACCAACTTGTTACGTTCGATGAAGCCTTTTAAAAGGCCATTGATGTTTCGGATGTCTTCAAATTCGGTGAAATCGTTATATGACTTACCGTTAATATCAGTGATTTCATTTACTGTGAGTTGAGTAATATCGACAGCGGTGAATTCAGAACCCGGAACGCCGTAACTGTCTGGATGAGCTTCAAAATCAAAGCTAACGTTTAAACGGAAGCTATCTAATTTAATTACAGCAACGCCAGAATGTTTACCTGTGATTTTTGCGGTTAAAACCCCGTAAGTACTTGGTTGGATTTTTGGAGTAAAAGAAGTATAAGAATCTTTTGCTTCAGCTGGTGGTTGAAATTGGCAAGCAACTAAAGTGCCACCTGATAATGCAAGGGCAGCTATACTGCCAATTGCAAATAAGTTGAAAGGATTTGTTTTTACGTTCATAATTGATCTCGCAGTTTGCAAAGCACATCGAATCTGGGGAGAGGCGGTGTGCTTTTTTGTTATTTACGAGATAAAATTATCAAAAGATAATTTAGTTAGCAATAGCAAATGATAAATAAATTTATCATTTTTGATAATTGTATGATTATTAAGGCAATAAAAAAGCCTGATTATTTATCAGGCTGATAATGTAATTTTTTATATTTTTATACTTCTCCGCATCTCCAGCGTACTAAACCTTTAATTTGAATGGCATCTAAATCTTCCTTTTCAATGTGCTCATCTGGAAAGGTTTCTTTGTCGGGATTATCACTAACAATTCTTAAGCCGCCGTTGGTTTTTCTAAAAAGTCTTTTTATTCTTAACTCTTTATTTGCAACAAAAGCGTAAACTTTATCACTAATGACTTGATCAATCGTTTTTACTCGTAGGTCTGTAAGAATAGCATCCGTATGATTGATTGTTGGCTCCATGCTTCTACCATCACCAGTAATAATACCGGTATCTTCATGGCTTAACGAAAGCCCACATTTACGGATAAAACTTTCTTTAAAAACCAGCCCGCCTTTAATCAATTCATCTTCATTTGTATAACCATTACCACATGCAGCTTTAATGTCATACATCGGAATAATTACATAGTCACCTGAATCATCAAGGTTTGAAGCAGGACGAATAACACCATTCTCAATTTTACTTTTACCAAACGGACTTGATTCATCAAGTAGGTCCAGAAAATTTGCCTCTAAATTTAACTCTTTTTCAATCTGCCGCGCTTTCGCCTCGCTAACACCTCGTGAACCTTTTTGATCAGGCTCCATAAGCATTTGAGAGAGATAGGTTTTGTCGATGCCTACAGCAACTGCAAAGTCTTCTTGACGCTCGTAAATTTTGTCAGAAAGTAACTGGTCAATTAGCTTACGCAAGTTCTTACGACGTATTTCTTTAAGATTCATGGACACAACATTCATAAGCCAACTAATTATCAAATGATAACAATAAGGGATAAATTTTGCTAATTATCCTATTGCAATTAAAATTATCAAAAGATAAACTCATGTGATAAATTAATTATCAATGGGTTTATCAATGGAAGTGGAAGTATCAACCAAATCACTTGCTGATTACCTTAATTCTTTGCCTAACAAAGAAGCTAAAGAGAAGTTTGCAAAAAAATGCGGATCAACTCTTGGTTATTTACGTTTAGTCGTAAACAAATTTCGTTTTTGTAGCGCAACTTTGGCAATTGCCTTAGACCGAGAAAGCCACGGAAAAGTTAGTTGCGATGAATTATGCCCAAATGCTGACTTTGACTATGTAAGACGTAGCACAAAACCCAAGCGTACCGCATAGGAACCATTATTCACTTACGCCTTATGTGCGTATACGTGAAATTTAAAGAGGTATTCACATATGAGTGAAATTCACTTAAGCCCAGAGGCTAAAACGGCAATTTACAAAATTGTTCACCAATCGCAAGGAATTTCACCGCAAGAAATTGCAGACGTTCTAGGCGATTCATACAAGAGCGTTCTTAACTACGCAAACCCAAATATGGAAACACATTTCCCAAGTATCAAAAAACTTGAGGCAATGATTCAGTTTACACGCAACCCAGCTTTAGTTAAGGCATGGGCACACATGCTTGGTTATGTTCTAGTGCCAGCTAATCAAGTGGATGAGAAAGGCCATGAAGTCAGCATTGTTGAAACCTTGCTACATATAAATATTAACAATGGCCAAACCAATCAACAGGTCCACAAAGTTTTAGAGGATGGAGTTGTTACACCTGCGGAATTAGCAGATACAGAAGAAATCTTAGAAGAAATGGAAAACCACATTCGCCAACTTCGAGAGGCGCTTAAGTCGGAAGCTGCAACTTATATTTCTAAGGTAAAGAAAGAAAAAGCCTGATCTGGTCCATCAGGCTAGTTAATTCAATTACTTGCTAGAGGAATCGAATATGCAAAATAATTTATCAGAACAGCCAACCGAACTCAACTCGCAAGATTTTTTAGTAGGCGATGTGGTTGTGCTTACACCGCAAGGCTCCAAAGATTACCTGCTTGAAATCATTGACTACAAGTACACGAATGATTTGTTCCGAGTAAAGGTTATCTCCTCTGGTGCTTGTGGACCAATCCATAAAAGCCAGATTCGCCACGCAACAGTTGCTGAACTTAACGCCAAACGCCGGCTAACAAGCGCTGAGCAAGCATTAGCGGAGGTGTCATGAACAGCTTTACACAGCAAATCAAAGATTCTCGTCAGCAAAGTGAAATCCAATCTTTTTACGAGCCTGCATTGCGAGTGCTTGGGCACCTATTTGAGGTGAAAAAGCAAAATTTACGTAACAAAGGTTATGACGAAAATAATGCGGCGGTAACCAAAGTTGAATTTTCAGAGGCTATGGCTCGTCAATTTCGCATAACGCAGTGGTTAGCACAACAGATTGTAACCAGCTTAACCAAAGCGTGTTTGGTTGATTCGTTTGGTGGCTATGTTAAGCCAAAGGATGGTGAAAAGTGAGATATGCAGCAAGAAGAAAACAGGATATTTCCGTTTCCACCACACCGCTAGAGGTGGTAATTCCACTGGAACAACCAGTAAAGATCTATTCGGCTAAAGAATTAGCAGCTATGCCACTTTCAGTTATGAATGCCGCAATTGAGGCTCAGGAAAGATTTTATCAACTTGAAGAATTAACCCATATGGGGGGGCAGGCTATAGCAGTTCGCCGTCTCATGGAGGATGGGCACAAACTAATTCAGGTGAAAGAAAAGTCTCGTATTCGCTACAAAATCAACAACGAATTTATTCCTCCAAGAATTATTCGTCAGTTGGAAATGCGCGGTCTTGTAAAATTAGGAGCAGTCACTGATGTATAAATATCTCCACCATATCAGCGACTTTATGGTTGCTACAGCGCACCTTAGCCCAGTTGAAGAGTGCTTTTATCGCCGTGCTCTCGATTTTTATTATTTGAATGAAAAACCATTACCCAAAGAAACCCAGTCGGTTTTTCGTCGGTTACGTGCAAATACCCAAGAAGAAAGGGATGCAGTATTAATTGTGCTGCAAGAGTTTTTTGTGGAAGAGGAAGACGGGTTTCACAACAAACGTTGTGATTCAGAAATCGCCGCTTATCAAAAAGTAGGGGATAAAAATCGTGAAAATGGTAAGAAAGGTGGGCGTCCACGTAAGGAAAAACCAAAAGAAAACCAAAGTGAAGGCGACTCGGTTAATTCTGAAAACCCACAAAAACCCAGTGGGTTAATTTTGGGTTCTGAAAGTGAAAGCCAAAAAAACCTTAACCATAAACCGTTAACCGATAACCAATATATAGATAGTAGTAGTAATGCGCGTGAAGAAAATTCGCAATTTACACCAATCCAATTTGCTCAGTATCAGATCGATGATCACAAGCGTTACTCAATGCGTGAATTCATTTCTGAATACAGCGAGTTTCAATACGATTTCATCTCACTTGCTCAACAAAGATTTGTTTCTGTACCTGAAATCGACTTGAGAACCATGATTCAAAATTTCGGTGACTGGTACTTTGCAAACGAATCAAGCTCGTTGAATACACCAAGCATCTGGTTGGTTAAGTGGTTCTCTTGGGTTCAAAACAACGAGAAACAAGTTGCTGCTAACCGCAAGAAGCAAGAGCAAATCACTTCAGTTGGGCAAAAAACACAAGAGCCGGGTTACTTCGCAAATCTTTTTGAAGAACAAAACCAGTCTCAAATCGTGGATGTAACCCCTTCAAAAAAGTTTCTAGTGAGTGAGGAGGTAGGTCATGCATGAGATTACCTTGAACGAAGTGCGTCAATTAATCGCTTCTCTTCGCACTGTTTACGCTGCTCAGTTCAATAAGCAATTTCCAGCAACAGGCGAAAGCGCAATTCCTCTGTCAGTGGTTGAGCAAATCGCACTTAAAACACTGGTTGGCGTTCAACAAAACCAATTTAACAACGCACTTGGTCGTTTACTTACAGCAGGTGGACGCTTTATGCCGTCATTTGCCGAGTTTCGCACCTGGTGTATCGGTGAAAGTTGGATGTCTCCAGAAGAAGCTTGGTCTCGCGCATGTAAGTTTACAACTGACCGTTCCGTGGTTATTACCCAAATCACTAAGTACGCCTTAGACGAGGTTAGGTATTTGATCGAAGCCGGCCAAATGCGAGCAGCTCAAGATAATTTCTTCGGGACCTACAACGTGATGGTTGCTAAAGCTCAGTTAAAAGGCCGTCAGCAAGAGTTTTACACTCCACCGCTACAACTAGAACACAAAGAACCTAAACACGTTCCTGTGAGCAATGACGAGGCTCAAAAGCATCTCAAATCATTGATGGAAAGATTAAAAATCAATGGTCGTAAACCTGCACCAGTTCAAAAACTTGAGGCAAAAGAAAAAGAGCCTGAGCTTATAAAAGAGTTGGGCCCTGATCCTTTCGATAATCCACACGAATACGCAGAGATGTGCCGTCGGGAGGGTATGCCAATTCCTAGAAATATTCAGCGATTGATTGATGGGGTGAATGTATGAATTCCATGACAAAAAATAAGTTATTTGGATTAGCTGATGATCGAACTGATGTATGGGCTACGCCGCAAGATTTTTTCGAAAAATTGGATCGAGTATTTAACTTTGATTTAGACGTTTGTGCTCTGCCTGAAAACGCTAAATGTGAACGTTATTTTACACCTGAAATTGATGGTCTAAAGCAAGAGTGGACTGGGACATGCTGGATGAATCCACCTTACGGCAAAGAAATCATCGATTGGGTTGCTAAGGCAGCGGAAACAGCAAGTAAAGGGCATACGGTAGTTGCACTCGTTCCAGTAAGAACTGATGCCCGATGGTTTCAAGATTACTGCTTAGGAAGAGAAATTCATTTTATTCGTGGACGCCTAAAGTTTGGTGGTTCTAAAACGAATGCACCTTTTGGTTGCTGTGTTGTGGTGTTTAGACCAAGCCTGATAGACGTCAGTTGGGAGAAATCAGCATGACTAAATTCGAGATTTTAAGCTGTGGCTTACTCATTTCGTGTGTAACAGCAGTACTTTGCGGTGCGGTGGTTTTGTGGTGGTTGGCGCGTAAAGAACATATTAAGAAAGGAATTCACCAATGAAACTAACTAAACAGCAACGTGCTGAGCTAAAACAAAAGTTTGGTGGACATTGCGCTTACTGTGGTGAGTTGCTTGGCGATAAATGGCATGCAGACCATATCGAAGCAGTGAGACGAGATTTAATTCATGTTGGTGGCGGTAAGTTAATTACGGGTGAAATGACTAGACCGCAAAACGACACTTTAGAAAACATGAACCCTGCATGTGTTCCTTGCAATACAAACAAATCGTCTATGCCGCTGGAAGGGTGGCGAAAAATGCTTACACATTACCGTGATGTGCAGTTACTACGCGATAGCACACATGCCCGCCATTTACTTCGTTTTGGTTTGATTGAAATTAAGACAAAACCTGTGACGTTCTTCTTTGAGAATTATAAAGGAGCCAGTCATGAATAAACCATTAGAAACTTTTGATATAGACGCAGCAAAGGCTCGCTACGAAAAATTACGAGGCCGATATAACCGGAGTGGGCTATCTAATACTGATTACAACGAGCTACTTCAATTAGAAAAGGCACTTGACCAAGCGAAGAAGTTTAATGCGGAGGGCGCAAAAAATGGACAGTAGATGGATTGAAGCGCAACGCCGTGAAATGGAAAAGCTTATTTCACCAGAGCTAATCAAGTCGAGGGATTTAGCACGTCAAAGTTACTTCGATCATATGGAAAAAGAAATGGCTGACCACGTATCACGCTCAATTGAACCACTCAGCGGTAAAAAGCAAAGCACTCTGGTTGAACTAAGGGAGTCAATTGAAAAACTGGCTCAGAAGTATAAACAAGATGCTCATTCTTCCAGCCTTTTTGGAGATCTGGATAAATCACGTGTTTATAACGGCATTGCCAATCAATTGGACCAGTTACTTAAGGGTTAAGTGTAATGAGCAAAGTTTTAATTGGAATTGATACTGGAGTAAATACCGGCTTTGCAGTGGCATTTGACCAGGGTAATGGTGGCCAACTACAAGATGTTGAATCTCTAACAATTACTCAGGCTATGAGCAAAGTTTTAGAGCTGGTAGAGGGTCATGGCAAAGAAAATCTAATGTTGTTTATTGAGGATGCCCGTTTGCGTACATGGTTTGGTAATGCAGATGCGCGACAAGATCGCAGTGGTGCCGGAGTTCGTGAAGGGATCGGATCCGTGAAGAGGGATGCTCAGATTTGGGAGGATTGGTGCAAAGAACAAGGCTTGAAATACAAGATGATTCACCCTGCAGCTAACAAAACCAAAACTGATGCTAAGTATTTTTCAAAACTAACAGGGTGGGCAAAGAGAACTAATGAACATGCACGGGATGCAGCAATGCTTGTATTCGGGCGATATGCAAAATTTTGATGTGAAAAAGGTTTTAACAAGTTGTTTTTTATTAAAGGTAAAGGGTAAGTAGGAAGGCGATTATGCTAGTTGAAAAGTTTGATTTTATTGAGTTACTTCGCCTTGCTATTGCTCAAAGCGAAGGTAAAGGGAAAATTACTAAGCATGTTGTTTTGGGAGAAATTGCCTTATTGCCTGCAGGTGCAAAAAAATGGGCAGAATTACTGCTTGAACGTATTGATTTTGAGCGCATTGCAGAAATCACAGAAACAAAGAAAATTTATGAGACCAGGATAATTAATGGTAAGGAATCAAAAAAGCGTATTGGTGAAATACCGGGTAAAGTTGAAATAAAAAAAGGGGAGATTAACTCAGCTGATTTTTTCCGCGTTAGAAACGTACTAGCGGGTAAGATCCATCGTGAAATGATCAAAAAGAACTTTAAGCCAAATAATTGTCAGGGCGATTTATCAAATGTGGCCAAAGGTATTGCTGAGGTTGTTTTGCGTGGGCGATTATTTACAAAGGCAATGTGTGGCCATTGCCAGGGATTAGGCAAATTGGAGTTATTTAATGAAAAGGGATATCCAAGCGGATCTAAGTTTTGTGATAAATGCAGTGGTACGGGGAAACGCCCATATACATTGCATGAAAAAATTACGATCGCAAAATTAAAAGTGTCTAAGTCTGGTTATTCTGAGCGATATGAACCATATGAATTAATTGCTGAAGCATGTATCGAAAATTGGGAAAACACCATTAGAACTAGCCTGGCTAGATCGTTTCATTTTGAACCAGAAGAAATATCATTAGCTTGACTTAAACAGAACGGTTGAGTATAAGTATTTCTAAAATGGGCGCTTTATACATGGATCGCCTGAAAAACTTAATAAAAGCTCACTAATTTTAGTGGGCTTTTTGCGTATCTGGAGCACTGGAAATGGGAAATACCTGGCATGCTGACCAAGAAAAACCAGAATTACGGCCAGATGAAAAACCTTTAAATTGCCCATTTTGTGGATCTGATTCAATTTGTACAGATTCTTCACATTATGGAAAACCAGATGAAGACGGCTCTATAGCATGGGATGCTTTCACATGGTGTCATGATTGTGGATCAAAAGGCCCTAGTGCTTGGGCGATGATCGCTTGGGATGAAAGTTTTCATTACGACACTGTTTATGAAGAAAGATCAGTTGTTAATTATGCTATTCGCCAGTGGAATACACGCAAATAAGTTTTATTAATCTCGAGAGAGGTGTTTTATAAGCACACCTCTCTTTTAGCCGGACGGATTACGGCGCATGAAGCCCTGCCAAATACTAGTTATTGGCGGGGCTTTTATTTTTCGGGGGATATATGACAGATATTGTTGAAGCGAAAAAGAATCTTGATAAATACTCAGAAGAATTAAACCGCTATCAGAATTTGTCACGCACTGGGTTAAGCCGTGATGAGATGCTTGTTATCGACAACATCATTCTTCGCCTGAAAAACCAGATTAATAATTTACGGTCCATGTTAAATGCGTGACGCCAAACGATTAGCCGAAGTACGCAAGCTGCCATGCATGAGATGTGGTGCACCAGCACCAAGCCAAGCCGCGCATTCTAATTCTAGTAAAGACGGCAAGGGCAGATCTATTAAGGCTTGCGACTCAAAAACAGTTTCATTGTGTTTTTCCTGCCATCATTTATTTGATACCTACCAACTGGGAAACAGACAGGAAAGCGAAGAGCTATTTAATAAATGGCTTAAGCGAACCAACGCAATGCTTGAGTCAGAACAAGATTTATTTTGAATTATAAATAACCCAAACAAAACCATTAAAAGCGGTGTGTTTAATTGGGTTTAGTCCTGAGCCGAAAGGCTCTTTTTTTGTGCCTAGAAAAAGGAAGCGAGAAATGAAAACGAAATTCTTGGCTATTGGCTTGATGTGTACCATGGCAATGGTTGGTTGTTCTCGTGATGCTCAAGTAGCTTCTAAGAATCTTTCTTATGCAGCTGACAACTTTGAGTTGGATCGTAGAATTGTTTTTTATAATGGGATCACTGGTGACTACATCCTTACAATCGAAGGCAAGTGCTCTTTTGATGCAGTAAGTGAAAAGAAAGTGGATGTAACTTGTAAGACAGGTGATTCTGAATTTAAAAAGCATTCATTGGGTATATCTGACAATGTAACTTATTTTTCTGAACAACTAACAAGTAAAGGTGTTAGTGCGTACCACTACAAGGTAGCTTTTAAACCACAATCAATAGTTCCTGATGTTGATCTGAAAGTGAATTAATTCCCTCGAATTCGATGGAATTAATTTTGGAGGGAATATGGAACCAGCAACATTCCCAATCAATAGTTATTCTGGAATTGTTCAGGTAATTAACTATCTGAACAATAACCACTCCAAAGCAGCCGCAGAAGGCAAACCTTTAGTCGTTAGAATCAATCAGAAAGAAGACGATAGAAGCGCCGCACAAAACCGGCTTTACTGGGCTTGGCTTGAGCAGATCAAGCAAAAGACCGGTAACTCAAAGGATGACCTTCATTTACTTTTTAAGAAAAAGTTTCTTGCCCGGATCTATGTTGAAGGTCGGCAAGAGACTGCAGAAAAGTACATGGCTTTGCAGAACTTTAAAGATGTTATTCAAGCATTCGATGGACCTAAGCGCCGTCAACTTGAAAAGGATTACCAAGTTTTGGTCAATACCTTCATTAAAGACCACCTGCAAAGCAAGAAGGCCACCATTAAAGAATTCACCAAATATCTGGATAAGATCAACATCTATGCACATAGAGACTTGGGCGTGATGTTGATTATCCCGGATGACCTTAAGTGGTGTTATCAAAATGAGCAATGATTCAAATTTGCAAGACGTGGTGCTTAAGCTGATAGAGCAGACAAATAAGCTTATAGACCATAACAATAAGTTGACTGAACAAAACAATAAGCTTATCGAACAGAATAGCTTAATCATTCAAATCAATGCTGAACAGTCTGCACAACTATCAGAAGTCTTGGCAATGTTTGAAGATGATGAACCAGCGCCAAAGTCTAAATCATTGGATGGGTGAGCACGATGATTCCAAAGAACATTATTAATAATCGATTGGGTTTTCATGAATTGGGCCGTGAGTCTGATAAGCCCTTCATAGCAATTGAGCTGGAAGGTCCAGCAGTTCTACGGAAGCAGATGGAACTCAATTTAGTTAAGTTGATCCAAGAGTATCAACGTAAAGGCTTAGACATGAAATACATCAACATTGATTTACTTAATGGTGTTGATGCGCGAGTAACCTTAAATGAAACTCCAAACATTCAAGAACAAGTTGCAGACGCTACAGGCACCCGCACAAAGCCAGAAGAACTCTAAACAAAACAATTGGGGTTCTGGTCGTGGTGGCCGTCCGTGGCGCCGTCTTAAAGCTAAGATCCATTTACGTGATGAGTGGACCTGTCAATGTTGTGGAATCGTCACTAAAGACTTAGAGCTTGACCATATTGTGAATGTGGCAAGAGGTGGAACGGATGATGAATCCAACCTCCAGTCTCTTTGTGTTCCATGCCATAAGAAGAAAACCCAACAGGAGAGCCGGCAATGAAATGCATAACAATTGAGCGCACAGTTGATGCTTGGCATGTTGAGGCGCTTTTAATAAGAGCAAAAGAAGATTTTTCAACATTGCCTGCATGGGTAAAAAAGATGCACCAAGAAAACAAGTTTCTTATTGGTGGCAGTTCCATTCGTGTTCACACTAGAGACTACATAGAAGAGCTGGATAAGCAGCATGTTTTATTTCGTCACGATAATGGTGATGTGGAAGCTCTGCTTATAGATCAATTCTATAGACTCTATAAAGATCCTATATGCGGGTAAGGATTGCTAAATGATTACTAATGATTTTGCTAAAGGTGATGTGGTTGCTTTGCAGGGTGCTTGGACTGACCTTATGACAGTTGAAAAGGTAGAGTGTGGGAAGGTTTATTTCACATCGGGTGACTATGCAGATTCAAGCAAGGTCCGGTATGCAGAACCTGAAGAGATAGAAGCGGGTTGTAAGCTTTATTAAATATATTTAGGATGCACCAAAATGATGCACAAAAATCCAGCAGGCAGGGGGGAGGTCAAAAGTTCCAAGCCCTTCGCCGTTGGACACCGCCCCCCATCTCATTTATAAAAAAAATTCCCTTTCAGAAAAAGTTAAAGCAAAAAGTTAAAATCAAGTTAAAGGTAGAGCAATGGCATTAACAGAGAAAATGGAAAAATTTGCTCTTGCCATTGTTGACGGCAAGACAAATAAAGAAGCAGCAATTTCAGCAGGTTACGCGGAAAAAACTGCATCCGCCGCAGGTGCTAGGTTAGCAAAAGATCCTGAAATTATTGTCTATATTGAAATGTTAAAGGCCCAAAAAGAAGGGCGCTCTTTAACATCTGATTCACCAAAAGTTAAACCTAAAGATACGCCCGAAAATAGTGGTGAAGATGAAAACCCTATTGAGGAATTTCAATTTGAAGGTGATGACCCTTTAGATTTTTTAATTAAGGTCATGAACTTCAATGGCAACAAGCTGCCACTAAGAATGCAGGCAGCAATTGCAGCATTGCCATACAAGCACGGCAAGGTTGCAGAAAAGGGCAAGAAAGAAACCAAAGCAGAAACTGCAAGAGAAGGTAGTAAATCAGGAAAGTTTGCAACTTTAGATAATCAATTGATGAGCTAAATTATGTCTTCAATGTCACCTATCTGGACTACAGCTTGCCCAGACTGGGCGACTCGTATTGTTTCTAAACAATCGTTAATGCCGTGTAAGCCATTATTCCCCAAAGTGGCTGACGTAGCGGAGCGTATCTTTAAAGAGTTAATTCTTGTTGATGTGATGGGTAGCCCTAAGATGGGCGATGTCACATTGGAATGGGTAATCGAGTTTGTTCGTGCAATCTTTGGCGCATATGATCCAAGCACTAAGCGTAGATTAATACGTGAGTTCTTTCTTCTGATTTCAAAGAAGAATACAAAGTCTACAATTGCCGCCGGCATCATGCTTACTGCATTAATTCTTAATGATAGACAGTCTGCCGAACTGATTATCTTGGCTCCAACCAAAGAAGTTGCTGATAACTCCTTTAATCCAATCCGAGATTTCATTCGCGCCGATGAGGAACTAAGTGAACGATTCAATGTGTCTGAGCACACAAAGACAGTTACGCATCTAGGTACCGGAGCAACACTTAAAGTTATTGCAGCAGAATCTAACGCCGCGGCTGGTAAGAAAGCTTCAATTATTTTGATTGATGAGGTCTGGCTCTTTGGTAAGCGTGCAAATGCTGAATCAATGTTTCGTGAGGCAAAAGGTGGTCTGACTTCACGACCAGAAGGTTGTGTAATTTACCTCTCTACGATGTCAGATGAAGTGCCATGTGGTGTATTTAAACAGCTTTTAGATTATGCCCGTGATGTGCGTGACGGCATTAAAGAGGATAAAAGCTTTCTGCCACTTATTTATGAATTCCCTAAGCATCTAGTGGAAGCTGGCGAACATTTAAAACCAGAAAACTTCTATATAACCAATCCAAACTTAGGTGCTTCGGTTGATCATGAATATCTGATTTCGGAATTTAACAAAGTTAAAGATGCTGGTGAAGAATCTCTTAGAGACTTCTTGGCCAAACATTTAAACATCGAAATTGGCATGAATTTACGTGCAAATCGATGGGCTGGTGCAGAGTTCTGGAATCAACAAAAACATGTTTTCGGCTTAGACCAACTAATTGAACAGTCA
This sequence comes from Acinetobacter sp. 12966, assembly GCF_031196995.1. Taxonomy (NCBI): domain Bacteria; kingdom Pseudomonadati; phylum Pseudomonadota; class Gammaproteobacteria; order Moraxellales; family Moraxellaceae; genus Acinetobacter; species Acinetobacter sp. 12966. Next base: position 16,563 of record NZ_JAVIMC010000124.1, on the reverse strand, counting down.
GATGTCATTACGATTGGTATCGATGGCGGTGGGTTAGATGATTTGCTTGGATTCGCGGTTTTAGGGCGTCTTAAAAAAGATCCCCGCGTCTGGTGGCTTTGGAATCATGCATGGGCAAATAAAGTTGCTTTGGAGCGCCGAAAAGAAAACATCCCAAAGTACCAAGACTTTGAAAAAGAGGGAAGTCTGACTGTAGTTGAGAAAGTTGGCGAAGATATCGACCAATTAGCACTGATTGCAAAGCAAGTTTATGACAGTGGCAAGCTTGACAAGATTGGACTGGATCCGCAAGGTCTGGGCGGTCTTTTGGATGGCTTATTGGGTGTAGGTATTCCACAAGAGCAACTTGTTGGTGTACCGCAAGGTCATAGGTTGATGGGGTACATCATGACTGCTGAACGGAAACTGGCGGAGGGCAATCTTTGGCATGCTGGGCAGCAACTTATGACTTGGTGTGCTGGCAATGCGCGAGTTGTGATGATTGGTAATGGGATGCGAATCACCAAGCAAGAATCAGGGGTTGGGAAAATTGACCCTTTGATTGCAACATTTAATGCCGTGGCTCTAATGACTATGAACCCGATTGCCAAGAATTTAGACATTGACGAATACTTAGAGGATGTCGTGATAGCATGAGTACCACACAAGAGCCGGGGTTTTGGTCCCGCTTCTGGTCACGATTGACTGGAAATACACAATTAAAAAAAGGCGATTCGTCTTATCCATTTGATAGTTATTTATCACCCGGTGGATCAGTTGTCACACCCGAAACAGCTTTAAAACTTTCAGCAGTTTGGGCTTGTGTAAAATTAAGAGCTGAAACTATTTCAACTCTACCTTTGCAGCTATATGACAACAATAAACGTCTTGCTACTGATCATTACCTTTATCGTCTTTTGCATGATTCACCCAATGCCGATATGTGTGCAAGTGAGTTTTGGCAAGTGCAAGTTGCTTGTGTTGACCTATGGGGAAATGCATACAACCTTATTACAAAAGACTCAAGCGGAAAAGTAATTGCTCTTGAGCCACTTTTCCCGAGTGGTATGGTTGTAAAGCGTAATGATTTGGGAGCGATTGACTTTCATTACACTGAAAAAGGTATTGAAACGATTTATTCAGAAGACCAAATTTTGCATTTTAAGGGTTTTACTCTTGATGGACTCGTCGGTTTATCTGCTATTCAATTTTTTGCTCAAACCATAGGCATGCAGTTTGATGCAAATAATCAAGCACAGGACTGGTTTAAAAATGGCTTAAAGGTTGGCGGTTTTTTGGAGACTGGAGAGCAAACCTTAACTAAAGAGCAACGTGAACGGCTAAGAAATCACTTAAGCGAATTTAGTAAGCCGGAGAATGCAGGCAAGTACATGGTGCTTGAGGCTGGAATGAAACTTTCTGGCTCAAATAGTATTCGAATCAACCCAGTTGATGCTCAGTTACTTGAATCTCGGTATTTCGGAATTGAAGAAATATGTCGTGCTTTTGGTGTTCCACCTCAGTTGATTGGGCATACAAATAAAGCAAGCTCTTGGGCTTCTAGCCTTGAGCAGACAAATCGAGGTTTTTTGACATATTCACTTAATCCTCAATTGGTCCGATATGAACAAACAATCACAAAGAGATTGTTTTTACCAAGTGAAAAATACAAATACAGACCGAAATTTGCCGTTGAAGGCTTATTGCGGGCCGATAGCGCTACTCGCTCAGGGTTCTACACAAACATGATTCAAAACGGTGTTATGACGCGTAATGAAGTACGTGATTTAGAAGACTTGGCGCCTTTACCGGGTGGCGATGAGCTAATGGTTCAAATGCAAATGGTCGGATTGAAAGATCAGGGGAAAACCAGTGGATAGACTTAAACTAACTTTAGAAATCAAAGCCACCCAAGAGGGTGGCTTTTTTTCTGGCTACTTAGCTGCTTTTGACAACCTTGATTCTCATGGGGACATCATCCGCAAAGGTGCATTTGCCAAAACTCTTCAAGAGTGGAAGGCAAAAGGCAAGTACCCAGCAATCTTTTGGGATCACAACCCATCTGAACCAATCGGAATTTTTACCGAAATGCGTGAAGACGAAAAAGGGTTGTACGTAGAAGGTCGTCTCTTAATTGACGATGTGCCGCGAGCTAAAGCTACTTATGCGCTGATGAAGGTTGGCGCGATTGATGGCATGTCCATTGGCTATATCACCAAGTCTTATAGACGCGATCCAGACTCACTAATCCGCGAACTGCTGGAACTGGAGTTAGTGGAGGGTTCAATTGTTGCCTTTCCTTCCAATCCAGAAACCCTAATCAGTTCCGTCAAATCCAAATTACAAGATGGCGAGCTGCCATCCCTACCAGAATTTGAAAAGTTCCTGAGAGAGTCAGGATTTTCAAAAACGCAAGCCACTGTCATCGCTAGTAAGGGCTTGCGTCATCTTTTGAGCGAGTCAGAGGGTGAAAACGAAAAAGCGAAATCAATTTCAAATGCCTTAAATATTTTACGAGGAATCAGCAATGACTGAAAAAACTTTAGAACAACTCGCTCAAGAGTTCCAAAAACACGTTGATACAGTTAAAGAAATCGCCGAAGAGTTCAAAGGCAAATATGAGAAAAATGAACAACTTTCTCAAAGTGCCAAAGATAAGGCTGATGAAGCTTTAACGGCCATGAATGAAATGAAAAATAAAGTGGCTGAGATTGAGCAAAAAGCCGCTCGCCGTGGTAATGGTGATGTTGAAACCAAAAAACAAACCATGGGTGGTGAGTTTGTTGAAACTACAGAATACAAAAATGCTGCAGAGGCGCAGTATCGTGGTATTCAACGTGTTGAGTTAAAAAACACAATTGGCACAACAGAAGTTGGAAAAATCATTCCAGCTACCAATCTTGGCCTGCAATTACCAAATCAAATGCGTCTTACAATCCGCGATATTTTGGCAGGTGGCAGCATGAGTGGCAATGTTCTTGAATATGTCCAAATGCAAGACTTTACCAATAATGCGGCAGTTGTTGCCGAAGGTGCACCAAAGCCAGAATCCGAAATTACATTTACTGATAAAGACGCGAAAGCAGTAGTAATTGCTCACTGGTTAAAAGTAACTACTCAAATGTTAAGCGACGCACCAGCATTGCAGTCATTCATTGACAACATTTTGCGCCATGGTCTTGACATCAAGCTTGAAAAGCAAATTCTTGCTGGTGATGGAACCAATGGCAATATGCTTGGCTTAATCCCTCAAGCGACTGCTTATGCTCCGCCTGCAGGTGCTCCAGCAACGCCAAATATGTTTGATGTATTGCGTTTTGCAATGCTTCAAGTTGTATTGGCCGATGACTTTGCAAACGGCCATGTACTCAACCCAATTGACTGGGCGTTGATGGAAACGCAAAAAGATGCAAACGGCAACTACATCATCGGGAATCCGCAATCACAAGCGGTTCCAACATTATGGGGCTTGCCTGTAGTTCAAACCGCTGCAATGGATGCAGGTAAATTCTTAACAGGTGCATTCAACACTGCAGCTCAATACTTTGAGCGCTGGGGTGCTGCTGTGCAAATCGGTATGCAGGGCGATGATTTCACATCAAATAAACGTACCTTACTTGCTGAAACCCGTGGAGCATTAGCTGTTTATAAGCCTAAATCGCTTGTATATGGCTCTTATACTCCTGCTACGGGTGGTTAATTCGTTTTGGGGTGGTGTTCGTCACCATCCCTTTTAGAGAGGCCAAAATGAAAGAATATGAAGTTTTACGCCCACACTTTGGAGATAAAGACTACAAAGAGGGCGATATTCGAACCGCAGATCCAAATGTGGTAAGGCATTTGGTAGAAAATAAAGTTTTACGTGAATACCAAACAAAAGTTGATCCACCAAAACCAGCTACAAGACGGAATAATTCAAAATGATCACACTTGAAAGAGCCAAGTTGCAATGTCGAGTTGATCACGATGATGAGGATGTGCTTTTTCTTGAATGGATAGCTCAAGCTGATGAAGAAATAGCGATCGACATCGACCGAAAAATTATTTCAAATGAGTCAGAAAGAACTTCTGAAACGGACATTGTGGACTGCAAGAAGTTAGATAATGCCCGGTTGATATTTATTGAGTATAAGTACAGCCGAAGTCTAGAAGGAAAACCTCAAGCATATTGGGATATTTTGCAGCCTATTAGAGAAATGGGGGTCTAATATGCCCAGCATTACTCCAAAACTAAAGCACCGCATCACTATTCAGAAAGCAATTCAAACCCAAGACCAAAACACAGGAAAATTAATCACCTCATGGTCTAATTTTGCAACAATTTGGGCGGAAGTTACTGACCTTTCAACAAGGGATGTTATTGCGGCCAAAGCAGCCAATAGCTCGATACAGGCCCGTGCTAAGGTGCGATATAGCAGCACAACAAAACAAGTTGATAGCACAATGCGGGTACTTTTTGATGGGTACTTTTACAAGATTGATGGTAACCCTATGCGAGATCCCGACTCACGCCGTGAGTATTTAACCATCAACTTATCTACAGGCGAAAAAGCATGGAATGGGTAAATTATGTCAACACCAATTCATGGCTTGGAGCCTGCATTAAGACGAATGCGGGCAATTGGTAATGACAAGACTGTAAAACGTATTGCCCGTAAAGCGATGCGGCAGGCAATGAACATTGCAAGAGATGCAGCTCGTCAAAAAGCTAAACGTTTAGATGATCCCACCACTCCTGAAAAAATCTGGAAAGAAATTGTTGTTCAAAATGGCCGGAGTAGAAATAAAAACACTTTGGTTATGCGCGTGGGAGTGCGTGGTGGTGCACGTATCCCATATACAAACAATGCTCAAAATAGACGTGCTGGGCGTGTTGGTCAAACTTATCAAACTGATGGCCGAGTCTTTTACTGGCGATTCCTTGAGTTGGGTACAAGTAGACAACCCGCAACACCATTTTTAAGACCAGCGCTTTACGAAAACATTGAACAGATAACAGATAAGTTTGTTCAAGTGTTTAATTTTGAACTCAGTGTGGTTTTAGGTGCAGCTTAATGATTGATGTTCCAATTTTTAAATTAGCCAGAGCAGATCCAGCGGTTAAGGCTCTACTTGAAAGCGATGGAATTTTGCGAGTCTGGAAGTTTGGAAGTGCTCCAGATGAGCCACAAGCGCCATATGTGACATGGCAAACAATTTCTGGTGATTCAAATAGCAACCTTGATTCACGTCCTGTTTCAGATAATGCAATTATTCAAATTGACGTATACGCAACTGATGAGGATGTTGTTGATCAGGTTGCGAAAGCAATTCGCTTTGCAATTGAACTTGATTGTTATGTGGTTCGTTATGGTGAGGCAGATAAGGACCCCGTAACAGGCATGCCTCACTATTCTTTTGATGTTAGCTGGATCGTAAACCGCTAATAAAACTTAAACCATATTTTCACTTAGCACCCATTTCGGGTGCTTTTTTTATGCCTAAAATTAAGGAGCGCTCTTAATGGCTAATGTTAAAACTCAAGGTACACAGTTATTCACTGTGATCGATGGGCAAGTTGTCCGATTTATCTGTGTGAAGAAAATCGGATTTGGTCAAGACACGTTCGGTAAAATTGATGTGACTTGCCTTGATGCTGAAACTAAAGAATATATTCGCGGGATGCGTGATCCGGGCGAAGGTGCTTTTGATATTGACTATGATGACACAAACACAAGTCATGACAAATTAGCTGAGATTGCAGAAAGTGGTGAAAAGCTTGATTGGTATGTTGGCTCTAGTCATTCAAAAACTCCACCAACATATGATGCAACCACAGGTATTGATTTACCAGAGGACCGCATGTGGTGGTCTTTTAAGGGTTATTTAAATGATGCAGCACCAAATGATGTTGAAGTTGATGCAGCGCTAGGTTATTCATACACACTAGTGCGTACTTCAAAAGTAACTCGAACTAAACGCACGGTGACACCATAATGACTAAAGTAAATATTAAAGCATTTAAAAAGGTCACTAAAATTGGTGCACCAGTTGAAAGAACAGTCAAATGGGTTGTAGAGGTCACAGAGGAAAATATTGATTTTCTTACCGCTCAACTCAAGCGCGAATTAACTCTTGGTGAAAAAGCGGAAGTTGAAGGTCAAGTTTTTATTAAAAAACTATCCTTTAACGATCTTCATGAAATTTCTAAAGCGTATGATTGGGAAATTAATGAAGACAATATTGCTGACTCAAAGCTTAAGTCGGTAAGTGTAAAACGCATGCAAGCAGGCCATTTGCTTGGATCAGTTTGTGAAGATGCGAAAGGCACACCGTTCTTTAGTTCTGTTCAAGACGTTCTTGATTCTGAAATCCCTTTCATTGAATCTCTTTATGCAGTGGCAGATGAAGTGAATAACTTCATGGGAAAGTCACGGAAGAAGAACTTGACGAATACGAATTCTGGTGCGAGCTCTCCCTCGCAATCGGAATCACTATCGAAGAAGCCAAGCAAAAAATAAGCTTAAAAGAGCTTAGTATTTGGAGGGCCTACCGTACGAGACGAGGCTCTCTTTTTCTTGGTCGCCGTATTGAGCAAGCAATTGGTAATTTGGCAGCAGTTTATATCAGGAGTCACTCAAAAAATCCTGAGCAAATAGATGCACTCAATTTTATGCCTCATGAATACAAACAAGAGCTTAGTTTGGCCGACTATCTGGAACAATTAGCAGACGAATAAGTTGGCTTCAAGAAGTCAACTTATCCATAAATGACATTAATATTTTCATTTGCTAGATTGGCACTGTGTTATCTATAAATGCAGAAGTTATGAAAATATATATATTCGCCTTTTTGGTGGTTTTTCCAAGCTTAGTGTTTGCGCAGGAAAGATCGATTGATGAAAGATGTAATGGTTATGCCGATACTGTAACCAAATTGCTTGTAAATAGGTATGACCATGAAACTCAAGATGAGCAATTGGAGTTGCTCAACGAGATTGATGATAAAGAATATAGGGACAACTTAATCAATATGCTTAAGTATATCTATACATTGCCTTTACACTCCAATGAAAAAGACATTGGAATTCAGTATTTAAATCAATACATTGCGTCATATAGGATTTGTATTCAGCAATATGCTGATAAATAGTTAATTTAGATAAAAACCCCGCTAAGCGGGGTTTTTTTATTGCCGGGAGAAAAGTAAATGGCTGCTGGTTCATTAGGTCGTTTAACACTTGATCTGGTTGCAAAGGTTGGTTCATTTGTTGAGGGAATGAGTCAGGCAGAAAGAAAGGCAAAACAAGCTTCTGACAATATAAAGAAGTCTTTTAAAAGCTTTGGTGATCAGATACAAGATGCAATTGGTGGTACTCAATTAGGATCCGCTATTGATGGCATTACAGGTAAACTCGGTGCTTTGCGTGGTGGGATCTTAGTGGCAGGCGCTGCACTTGCAGGGATGGCGGTTGGTGGTACAGTTTTAGCGGCTGGAGCACTAGGACAAATGGCTATTGATCTAGCAAAAGCAGACGCACAGCTTAACCAATTATCCCGCAGGGCGGTAACATCTGCTGAAAACTTTCAAATCGTAGCTGGTGCCGCAAGCGCCTTTGGTGTTGAGCAAGAAAAACTAAGTGACATTTTAGCTGATACCTCAGAAAAATTGGGCGAGTACACCTCCACAAAAGGTGGCGGTGCAAAAGATTTTTTTGAGATGTTGGCAAATAACACAAAAATGTCAGCCAAAGAAATTGATGATTTTGCCAAAAAACTATCAACAATGGATACCGTTGACGCATTGGGGCAGATCACAACAAAACTTGATGACATGGGGGCAACTGCTGCTGAAAAACGCTTTGTGTTAGAGTCATTGGCAAGTGATTTAGGTGATTTAGCTCCATTATTTGCAAACAACTCTGAATTAATTAAAGAGTATGGCGATCAGTTACGCGAGGCTGGCGTTATTCGCACGCAAGAGAGTATCGATAAATCACTTCTTTTAAATGCTCAAACTCAAGCATTAGGCACGCAATTTCAGGGATTCAAAAACCAGCTAGCAAGTCAGATGACTCCAGTGTTGAGTAATTTAATTCAATATTTTGTGGATGGTGCTGTAAAGAGTGGAAGTTTTGGCAGTGTCTTAAGTGCGGTTGGTACGGTGGCTAAAGTGGTCGGCATTGCTATTGTTGGGGTTGCAAGTGCAATTTCGGTGGTTATTCAATCTATTAGTGGTTTTGCGAGTCTAATTGATCATGTGGGCAATGTAGCTGCTAGGCTGGATGCGGCAACTACAATTAGAGAGCAAATTAACGTCCTTAAATCCGGTTTTGGTGAAGGTAAAGATATTTGGAATAGTTACGCTGCTGGTATTGATAAAACTATCAAAAGCACCATGGCTTTTGTGGGTAATGTTCAAAATGGAACGATGCCGACTTTAACAGGGTTGTCTGCTGCTCAGTTAAAAGTCAATCAAGCTAATTTGGCAAACTCAAAAAGCACGATTACGGATACTGAAACCGCCAAAGAAAATGCTAAAGCCAAAGAGGAGCAGGCGAAAGCGGCCGCAAAAGCCGCAAAAGCTCAACAAGAGCTAAATAAAATGGTAGGGGCATCTGCTTTAAGTGGTTTGCGTATTAAAGGATCTGAATCTATTGCTGGTGGTCAGGTTAGAGCATACACAGCAAACTTTGCTCAGATGACGCAATCAGCGCTGGGTAAAGGCCTAAATAGATTTACTGCATTCAATGACCTTTACCATAAAGGGACTAATAGCAAACATGCTACTGGTAATGCATTTGACTTTACGCTAGAAGATGCGAAAAAGTCTAGTGAGGCAGTTTCTCAGCTTGAACAGATGGCAAAAAGATATGGCTTTGTAGTCAGGGTTCTTGATGAATATAGAAATCCTTCAAAGCGTGCAACTGGTGGTCATATTCATGTTTCTGTGCTTGGCTACAAAGGCACAGCAGATGCATTAAAAGATGCAAATGCAGAGCTTGATATCGTCCAGAAGGCAAATGACGAAGCCACAAAAATTCAGGAAGAGCGACAAAAACAGCAGCTTGCTATCACTGCTAAATATGCCACACCAGAGCAAAAGATGGCTTTGGATAATGCAGTAGCTATCAAACAAATCAAATTAGCTTTTGCAGGGGATTCTGAATCACTTGAAAAATATCTTAAGCTTCAAAAAGAAGCTTATGCTAAAGACTTAAATGAGTTCAGAAAAAAGGAAGATGAAAAGAAGCAAATTGCACTTGATTCTATCACCAACCCGTTTGGCAATATGATTGGCGTTCAAGTTTCTGCTTTGTCTAACTCAAAATTAAGTCCAATGGGTTTGGCTCAATTTAATCAAAATACTCAGCAACAAGATGGATATTCGCAACTAGGTGATGAACTTAGTGCTGGTGCTAATGCAATAAACTCTAACGAGTATATGAGCCAGAAGGAAAAGAACGATGCCTTGCTTTCTTTACATCAACAGTATCTTGAGGCTAAAAAGGCTTTAGATATTCAATATGCCAAGGAGGATGAAAACCTCAAGAACCAAAGTAATGCAGCGTCAATTGCTGGATATGGTGCCATGTTTGGAATGATGGGATCAATGTTAGATAACTTTGGTGCAAAGTCATCCGTTGCTTATAAAGCAGCTTTTGCATTACAAAAGGGGTTTGTGCTTGCTAGTGCGATCCTCAATGCAAAGGGTGCGATAATGGCTGCTTGGAATGATCCATCCAACACTACAATTTGGCAAAAAATGGCAGCGGCTGCTGCCACAGCAGTTCAAACAAATGAACTTATGACTGCAATTCAGGGTGTTGCGCTTACGGGTATGGCCCACAACGGTATAGACAATATCCCGCGTGAAGGTACATGGCTTTTAGATGGTGGTGAACGTGTACTAAACCCTCAACAGAACAAAGATTTGACGAATTATTTAAATAATCGTCAAAACGGGTCTAATGAGGGCAATGTGCAAATTAGTCAGCAAATTACGTTTGCTGATGGAGCCGCAAGCGTCAATACACAAGGGCAAAAGCAAATTGCTGAATCTCTGAATAATGCAATGAACGATTGGGCTAGACGAGAAAGCCGTCAAGGCGGTGTCTTGTTTAATCTTGTGAGACGTTAATTACCCAAGTTTAACCACTTAAAACCAAATAAACCCACTCGAATGAGTGGGTTTTTAATGGGAGTACAAAAGTGAAAAAGTACATTATGACTTTTCTGTTTGCTTTATTGATTGCTGTAGTTTTCTACATAAGTGCAAATTTAATTGATTTTAATCTAATTGAATATGCAACGGGTTTCGTCTTTGGATTGTCATTCACCCTCATTTTTCAAAAGGAATCTAAGAGTACTAAAATTGCTGACTTAATGGACAAGCAATTAAAAGAATGGGGAGTTCGTGAAAGTAGGCGGGCAGGTTTATTCGCTCCAGATCAAGATACGAAGGATCTAGAAAGTTGCAAAAAACGTTTTAAAGATAGTCCGGTAAGTATGAAAGTTGAGTGGTCAAAAAATCATGAGCAACCTTAAATTCACTTTCAAGTGCGACTTAGATGGCAATAGTAATACTCAGCGCTTTAATACGTTATCAAGCAAATTTGGTGATGGGTATGAACAAAACATTGCTGTAGGTATCAATAACCGATCTGGTGAATGGACTTATCAAAGAACCGCTTATAAAGCTGAAATTATGCAAATCAAAGCATTCTTTGACCAGCACAATGGCGCGGACTCATTTCTGTGGGATTCACCTTTAGATGGTGAAGTTAGAGTTAAAGCTGGAGAATATCAACCCCGTTGTTTAGGTGGTGATGTTTGGCAAATCTCCACCACCTTCACCCAAGTTTTTTACCCTTAATTTAAACCCCTTTAAAGCCCCTATTTAGGGGCTTTTTTTATGCGAGTAAGAAAATGACAATTCAAACAGTAAATCTAGGTTCAGCTCCGACTGGCGCAGGCGGTGATACATTCCGCTCAACTGGCGCAAAAATAAATGAAAACTTTACGAATAACAACCATGCAGCTAGTCGTTATGTAGGTACTGCTGCTGGGAATGTGATGGAGGTTGGCGCTTTTGGGTTGGGGGGTGCGATTCTCGCAGGAGCCTCCCCTTTAAGCAGCCTAAGGGGGCAGAGTAATAGAATTTTATGGCAAGTAACAGCAGCAGATATGTCTAATGCTGGAGACTATCCTAGCAGTGTGCCTCAATCAATACTAAACCTTTCGGCTGGCGGTTCGAATGATCACCATATTCAGCTTTCTTTGGGAGCTGACGCTCAAATGTACCTTCGAGCGGTGCAGTGGGGAAGTGACATTTACACGCCCTGGGCAAGTTTCAGAACCAGTAGAAATACAGCAATCGATTCAAACGGCTTTATTAAAGCTGCTTCACCGATCGTAAAACTATTTGCAGATAAAATTGAACTTAATGATGAGGCCGCTGAACAGCCACTTTCTTTCGAAAAGTTGGGTATGGGTCATTATCTTGTCAAAGGTTCTTCAGGTTTTGCGAATGAAGGCTGGTGGATTGAAATTCCTACCGACACTCATGGCAATAAGATTTGTGCAGTTGAATATCAGACCTTGGAAAATGGTGATCTTGAAATTAAGACATTCAAGAAAAAGCTAAATGATGAAGGCGATATTGTTGCGAATCTTGATGCACCAATCGATATTCCGAACAATGCAAATGGTGAGCCGCGTTGGATTGATATTCGATTAAACACAGTTAAACGAAAAATTATTAGAAAGGTGCCACGCACAGAAAAACAACCTCGCATGGTTCAGCAAATCAAATATTCGATGCAGCCTACGTTCATGACCCGTTTAACTGAACTTATTGATGATGACGGTAAAGTTGTAATGGTAGATGGAAAACCATTCCAGAAAAAAGAAACTTATCTTGTTACTGATTCTACTGGAATGGCAACACTCACAAAGCAACCTGTAATTAATGAAAATGGTGAACCAGTATTCGAATGGGTGCAAGCAGTTGATAGCGAAGGTAATCCCGTTTTTGACGATGTTCAAGTTGTGGACAAAGATGGAAATCCAATCTATGACGAGGTGACTTATGACCCTGAATAGTGATTTTCAGAAGCTATATGTCGATGGGTTAATTCACTTGTATGAACTAGATGCCAGCAGTTTAGGTGCTGGCATTTTACGTTTTCATGGTCATATTTCTTATGAAGACTGGGAAAAAATTTACTCATCCATCGGATCTGAAGGATTAATCGGTGCAGATACCGGCAGCATTGGAAAGATTTTTGATACCGGTGATCAGAAAGTATGGAACCGAAATATTATCTGGCAAGGTCAAGTTTTTGAGCCGATGGCTTTGGAAGTTTCGGGACTTGAACTTAGTTCAACTGGTAAAGCTTCAGCGCCAACTTTAACAATGGCAAATAACATTAACGGAATTCAGCATGCTGTTTCTGCTTACTGTTTGCAGTTTAAAGATTTTGCAGGGGCGAAGCTGAAAGTTATTACTACGCTTGCGAAGTATTTGGATGCTGAAAATTTCACTTCTGGCAATCCTTCAGCATCAAACGAGTCTAAAGAACAAACTTGGTTTATAGAGCAGAAAACATCGGAAAATGCCCAGCAGGTTACTTTTGAACTTTCAAATCCAATTGATTTTGAAGGTTTGAAAATTCCTGTACGTCAAATTACTTCTTATTGTAGTTGGGAATATCGCGGGGAAGAGTGTGGTTACACCGGGGCTGCAATGTTTACTGAGAAAGATGAGCCAACCGACAACCCTGCTTTAGATCGTTGCTCGTACAGATTGTCTGGTTGTGAATGTCGATTTAGTAAAAACAAGCCTTTACCTTTTGGCGGATTCCCAGCTTCAAGCATGTTGTGAGGTCTTATGAAACTGACAGCAAAAATTAAAAAAGCAATCATGGCCCATGCTGATGCATGTTACCCGCATGAAAGCTGTGGGGTGATTGTCGAAAAGCAATATATTCCTTGTCGCAATATCGCTGAACAATCTGATCAGTTTGAAATACATCCCGAAGACTTGGCAAGTGCTGAAGATCAAGGCGAAATCTTAGCTTATGTGCACTCTCATCCAGATGGAACAACAAAAGCTTCGGAACTTGATCTGATTCAAATTGAATTACATCAAAAGCCGTGGGTAATTTGTTCGTATCCGGATCTTGATTTTCAAGTTTATGAGCCATTTGGTTATCGCGCCCCCTTGGTGGGGCGTAATTATTTTCATGGCTGGCAAGATTGTTATGCGCTTGTACGTGATTTTTATAGTCGTGAATTGGGTGTAGAACTGATGGATTTCGAGCGTAAAGATGCATGGTGGGAAGATAAAGATCATCCATCACTTTACCTTGAGAATTATGAAAAAGCGGGCTTCTATGAAGTTGATACACCGCAGTATGGCGATATGCTTGTTTGTCGTGTTGGGCGTACCGAGCATCCTAATCATGCGGTAGTCTGGCTAGGAGATAATGGAGTTTTAAAATCAGAACAAACTGAAACTTGTATCGGATCTACTCTAATTTTACATCATCCATATAACCGAAAGTCAGTACGTGAAATTTATGGCCAACAGTGGAAAGATCGCACGGTAAAATTTTTGAGGCATAGAGATGTTAAAAACAATTAAGTTGTACGGCATCTTGGGCCAAAAGTTTGGTCGTGAATTTAAGCTCGATGTCGCAAATACGCGTGAAGCCATGCGTGCTTTATCAGTTCAGATCGCTGGCTTTGAACACTTCATGACACATGCCCATGAACAAGGGTTGGCTTTTGCAATTTTTCTTAAAGGCAAAGGTTCAGGCAATAAGCGTGGCAAGAAGCGCCCAGCAATTTACGATCATGAAACAAAGCGCTTAATCACTGGTGACAATATCGGTGAAGAGCAGCTTGATATGTCTACTGAAGCCGACATTATTCACATTGTCCCGCGTGTAATGGGAGCTGGTGGTAATAGTGGAGTCTTACAATTAGTTCTTGGAGTAGTTCTGATTGTTGCAGGTGTGATGACTGGCGGTACGTCTTCAGCTTACGGTGTTGCATTAATTGGCGCTGGTGCAGGCATGGCTATGGGAGGTGTTGCTTCTATGCTCATGCCGAAAGCCCAAACTACTCAAAATCAAAATCAAGACGGGAACCGGGCAAACTTTGGTTTTGGTAGTGCGGTTACAACAGCCGCTCAAGGTTATCCAGTACCGATTCTCTATGGTAGACGTGAAGTCGGCGGCTTCGTTTTAAGTGCTGGTCAATATCCAGAAGATCAGATGTAATTTTTAAGTTAGTTATAGGCGCTTTTTGGCGCCTTTTTTATTGCGTGGGATTTGATATGACAGTGATGGTAAAAGGCGCAAAAAAGGGAAACCAGCAACCAAGACAACCAGTAGTTGCACCAGACTCCGCACAATCTAAAACTTATATAAAAGAGTTGATTGGTCTAGCGGAGGGTGAAGTCGAGGGATTAGCAAACGGCTATCAATCAATTTTGCTTGAAGATACTCCGTTGCAAGATGAAAACGGCAACAAGAACTTTGAAAACGTTACTGTTAATTTTAGATCCGGAACAAACGATCAAGAATACATTGAAGGCTTCCCGGCAGTTGAAAATGAAATCCCGATTGACGTAGAGCTTAAATCATCTACACCATGGGTGCGCTCTTTTAACAACCTAGATCTTGATGCAGTACGTTTACGTTTACGTTGGGGTCCACTACGCAACCAAGACCCAACAACGGGTGATGTTACTGGCTATACCATTGAATACGCGGTGGACTTGCAAACTGATGGCGGAGCATGGTCAGAAGTATTAAGAGCAAAAATTTCAGATAAAACATCTGATAATTATGAGCGTCCACATCGTATTGACTTACCCAAAGCCGATTCAGGCTGGCTCGTTCGTGTTCGCCGAATTACTCCCAACTCAACATCCGAATATATCAGCGACAAAATGTATGTTAAGGCTGTCACTGAAGTTATAGACGCTAAATTACGCTATCCAAATACAGCATTAGTTTCACTGCAATACGATGCTGAAACATTCGGTGGATCAGTCGCAAAATTAGCGGTTGATTTGAAGGGTGTAAAAATCAAAGTCCCAACGAACTACAACCCTGAAACCCGCGAATACATTGGGTTTTGGGATGGCACTTTTAAACGCGCATATTCAAACAACCCTGCATGGATTTACTATGATCTTTGCACATCTAAGCGGTATGGAATTGGTGAGCGAATTACAGATGGAATGCTTGATAAATGGTCTTTATACCGTTTAGCCCAATACTGTGATGAGTTGGTACCAGACGGGTTGGGCGGTCAAGAACCACGTTTCACATGTAACATTTATCTTCAGAGCGCTGAAGATGCTTATAGCATTCTTACAAAATTAGCTGGTGTTTTTCGAGCTATTACTTATTGGGATGGGGATAGCATTGTTTGTGATGCTGATATTCCACAAGATACCTATTTCACATATACCCGTGCAAATATTATCGGGGAGCCGGATCATAATGGTACACGTGCCCGTGATAGACATAATGCAGTAAAAGTAGCTTGGGATAACCCAGCCAATCACTATAAGACTGAATATGAATTTGTGCGTGATGAGAAAGCCATTTCTGAAATGAAACAGGTGCGCTTACTTGAACTTGATGCGTGGGGGTGCACATCGCGTGGGCAAGCACAACGAGCAGGCTTGTGGGCTTTAAAGTCTGAACAACTTGAAACACGTACTGTGACTTTTAAAGTTGGATTAGACGGCCATATTCCTTTGCCGGGTAAAGTGATTGAATTTGCAGATCCTATTTTTGCTGGAAGAGCAAACGGTGGTCGCATTTCTGCAATTTCAGCAGATCGAAAAAGCATTACTCTTGACCGTGATGATGTGGTCGCAGTAGCGGGTGATAGACTCATCATTAATGGAGAAAACGGGAAAGCTCAAACTCGTATTGTCCAAGCAATTACAGGCCGCGTCATAACTGTTTCTGTAGCTTTTGATGAAATTGCACCTCAAAACGTATGGGTTATTGATGCTCAAGATTTGGCAACGCTTAAATTTAGGGTTTTGTCAGTAGTTCAAAGTGATTCACATCAATTTACTATTACAGCGCTTGAGTACAATCCGAAAAAGTTTGATGCAATTGATCATGGCGCTCATTATATCGATGTGCCAATTTCAATTGTTAATCCCAATATTCAAGAACCAGTTTCAAATATTGTTATTACAAGCGAAGATCGGGTGGATCAAGGTATTAATGTTGCCACCATGGTTGTGTCTTGGACGCAAGCAAAAGGTGCGGTTAAGTATCTGGTTGAATGGCGGAAAGATGATGGTAGCTGGATTAAGCTGCCAGTTACCGGCAATAACTCAATTGAGTTGCCGGGTATTTATGCTGGCAACTATCAAGCAAAAGTTACAGCGGTTAATGCTTCGGATATTTCCTCTTTACCAACTTATTCAGTTGTCACTAAGCTTAATGGCAAGCAAGGTTTGCCACCAGCTTTAGCATTCATCCAAGCAACAGGTATTTTGTTTGGTATGCGCCTAAATTGGGGTTTTCCTGCAACTGGCGCACTTGATACGGCTTATACTGAA
>NZ_JAVIMC010000123.1:0-223 GCF_031196995.1 Acinetobacter sp. 12966 | reverse complement strand
TACCGAAATTCCAGCAGAGTTTCTTTGGTCAGTAGAGCCGCAAACCAATATATCAATTGATATTAGTCTTACTGATCAAGCTGGCAATACAGCCATTATCACACATACCCAAAATTATAATGTGGATCATACTCCGAATTCACCAACCCTAGATTCACTAACTTTCAACAATATAGATGGAGCTATCATTTCAGGTAGTGCATATAAAGGAAGTAAGGTCGAT
>NZ_JAVIMC010000122.1:0-1236 GCF_031196995.1 Acinetobacter sp. 12966 | reverse complement strand
GATCCTAGCCAAAATAATGGACAGTACTTCCCTCTAAAGATAACGTAACGTTAACTTTGGAGATCCAAGAAATGGCCAAACGTTTTAGTGCTGAATTTAAACAGCAAGCAATTGATTATGCACTTTCAAACTCACACGAGCCTATAGCTGCAATCGCCCAGAAATTAGGTGTGGGTTATTCAACTTTAGACAAATGGATTCGTGAAACCAATCCAGTGGGTTCAAGCAAACGTCAACTTTCACCAGAACAACAGCGGATCTTGGAATTAGAGAAAGAAGTCAAACAGCTCAAGGAAGCCAATGACATCTTAAAAAAAGCGCATGTGTACTTTCTAACAGATCATGCCAAGAAAAGTACACGGTAATTCAAGATCTAGATATGAATGAAGTCACGGTATCTTCTGCCTGTAAATACCTAGGTGTCAGCACTTCAGGCTATTATGCCTGGCGAAAACGTCAGGCCAATACGGTAGAGAAATATAATGATTTAAAAGCCGTATATTGGCAGCATCATGCACGATTGGGTGCACCTTCATTGGTACATGACATGCATGATTTAGGTTACAGCATGAGTGAACGCACTGTTGGAAGAATGCTGAAAAATCTGGGTTTACGCAGCAGGATTGCGCGTAAATACAAGCATACGACTGATTCAAACCATCGTTTGCCTACAGCACCCAATCTGTTAGAGCGTCAATTTACAGTCATTCAGCCTAACAAGGTTTGGACAACGGATATTACCTATATCCGTACCAAGCAAGGTTGGCTGTATTTATGTGTGATGCTGGATCTATTTAGTCGTCGTATCGTGGGGTGGCAAACCAGCCATCGAATAGACCGCCAGTTGGTGTGTGATACGTTTAACTATGCAATGGCTCGTCAGGGTTATCCAACTGGTGTTATGGTTCATTCGGACCAAGGTTCACAGTACTGTAGTCGTGATTTTAGAGCGCTGTTACTGACAAATGATTGTACTCAGAGTATGTCTAGACGTGGAAACTGTTGGGATAATGCAGTGACTGAAAGCTTCTTTCATACATTGAAAGGTCATGTGGTCCATGGCAGTGTGTTTGCCACTCGAAAAGAAGCGAATGCTGTCTTGTTTGACTATATTGAGATTTATTACAATCGGGTCAGAAGACATTCTGCAAATGGCTGGTTAAGCCCTGAAGCCTTTGAGAAGAAATATTTTAAGAATTTAGAGGGATTTGTTGTCCACGATACTGTCTAGGATCA
>NZ_JAVIMC010000121.1:0-23765 GCF_031196995.1 Acinetobacter sp. 12966 | reverse complement strand
CACAAAATTTAGAACAGTCCCAATTCTGGCTCACTCCGTTCGCCTTTCTTTTGCCATCTTATCTTTCTACTACATGTGTATTATCCTCTATCTCTATCCTTATACCTGTGTCACTATCTACATATCTATATAGATAAATAATTAGCTATTTTCTTTATTACTGATCTATCTCTATCTACGCTTACCTATGCCTATCCGTATAGTATTATTGTTATCTATCTATATAGATTTCTACATTAATAGATAGTTATACATGCTTTTTATCTCTATCTGATTGGCTTTTTATATTGATAGTTTTCTACATTTCTATATAGATAGATTGCTTGTATATTTACTCGAACTATATATCTATATGGATTTCTATATTTCTATAAGTATTGGTGTATAAGTGTTTGCCAATATTTGTTTTTATCTCTATCACTTCTTATACGTTTGAGGATTTTATTAAGCCGCGCATCTATATCTCTACGCTTACCGAGACTTGGGTGTACTTGGGTATTCCGAGAGTTTTCGAATATATAAATATATCTTCTTAGAACATTCTTATATTACTTATTCTCGGAAATGTAGGCGCGGTTCACTTGGGTTTTTAGAGATTCTTCTCATGTATCTTTCAAACCGACATAAATGCTATCGTATTTCTTCACGGTTTCGCGTATTTCGCATTTTAGAACTTAAGATGATTGCTTTTATATCTTGCGCTTAAAGTTGCTTAAAACGCTCTAAAAAAGCGAAATAGAGTAGAGTTATAAAAACGATTAATTCACACCAAAATCAGCTTTAATTGCCTGAAGGAAAATGCCTAAGTATTAATTTGGAAAAATGCTTTAAAAATCAAATGCCTATAATTGAATTTCTGTGTTTGTTGTTGGCTTGTGGACTTATGTTGTTGATTAGCCTGATTTTTAACAAATTTTGCCTGTTTTTAAGCTATTTGGGGTTACTATAATGGGCATATGTCTTAAATGAGTCTCTAATACATGCTTACTGTATTTATTGTTTTAGTTGCCTTGTTTGTTATAGCACTAATGGTTAAGACGCATAACGAGAGAAATAAGGCGGCAAGATTAAGCCGACTTTCATTGAAAGCATCTGAGGCTTTGGTAAATGCATCTATGCATAAGATGAGACTTGCCTCAATGTCTCCAGAAGAGGCTTTTATTGAAACTCTAACCGATGAAGAACGTGAAATATATTTCAGCCTCACAACTGCACTTGAGAAATTAACTTTTAAGGTTGATATTGCAGGTAACAGAATTAAGAAACAAAGCAATGGCGTTAAACAGATCAACAAACTACTAAATGCTTAAAATTATAAATATGCCTTTTGTATTTTTGGAATTGTCGCTACTAATCAAATTGAACAAATGAGGTGACTTATGTTGATCATGATTGTTGGAATGGTGCTGGTAGCGTTATCTGTCTACCGCGGTGTTGCCCTGAGTAAGTATTTACATAGCCCGTCGGTATCGCACTCAACCAGTAGTCTGTATATGCAGGAGATGGTGGTCACGCGAATTAAACAGGCTTGGTATTGTGTTGTAGGTTTTACAGGATCAACAATGATTGCGATGGGAGTGGGGTTAACTTGGTTCATTTAAAATAAAAGGCTAGCTTATTGCGAGCCTTTCTTTTCTTCATTGTATTGATCGCCTTGTTTTCTATAGGCATCAATTTTCTTTCGAATTTGCTTCATGGCAGCATCATTGAATTTTACTCTTGGATCTTGTTCACCAAATAAATCATCATGAATAGCCATAAAGCGAATACTTGCCACTTTCATTTCGTGACCATCGGGATGTACTTGGTCAGTATCTTCAAAAGTTATAACAAGTAAAGGATCGTACTCGCCTTTAACAACGCGGGCGTGATACATATTTAGATAGTATGGAACAGAATTTCGTACAGAAGCCATGTTTTTGATTCTACCGTAGCGTCTATCGCTATCTTCTATGTATATATCGATGTAACCTTGCTCTCGCCAAAGCTCGATTAGGTTAAAGATGTCTTCTTCGTAATCCTCAATGTCTTCAATAGTGAAGCCTATATGTTGACTGATTACGAAGAATAGGTCGTGCAATTCTGCGTGGGAGATGTATTTTCTTTCGAGTTGTTGATCAGGTTGTGGCATCCCTTTTCGTGCGTTCCTTGGCCGCTTGAAAGGCTCTGCGAAGGTTGCGTCTTGTTTCTTCAGGTGTGCTGCCAGTGATTTTTGTACCACCGAAGCCTTCACCCATGCGAACAAGTTCAACAATTGCAGGGTTTACGTTTTGGTTACTCATCTTGTTCATAACTTTTCTCCATGAGGAGACTGTTGTTAAGAGATGGCTTACAAATATAAATTTGTGCCATTTCGCTTTATAGCTTTAATAAACCGCTTAAATAGTCGGTTGTTTAGTAAATCCAGAAGGCTGCAACCTTATTGATTCACTTATGCATAAACGCATATTGATAATAAATTTCTATCGGTCGACCCAGAAATTTCTAAGTTTGCATCGTTTATTTTATGCTTTTACGCATAATTTGCAATAGCGAATATTTCAAAATGAAACTATCCCTATCTAAATTAGAAATGAAATTTCTATGTAGAAATGTAGATATATAGAAATCTACAGATATTTTAAGCCATTAATTTTTAATGTTTATATGTGAATTTTTCTTTTAAGACTTCAAAACAATCTTGATCAATTTCTTGTTTTTGATGATTAAACTTAAAAACATAATGTTGACCGTTCTTTTCATATTTAGCAAAACCGCAACTTACTTGGATGTGAATAGATTCGTTTGTTTCATCTTTATCCATTTTGTGAGTAACAGAAGCACCTTTTCGCTCATACGCCAGCAAATCAAAGAATTTAGCCATCGGTGTTCTTTCGTTTGGTGTCATTTTGAGTCTTACTAAATAATGGTGCAGGGCAAGATGTGATCTGCATATCAATCCGTTGATCATCCACGCCCTAAACAAACTATCGGCTTGCTTAAGGTTAGATTGACTGGTTGCCAGTTATTCCCCTGCATGGGCAACTCCGCGCGACATTAATAAATGTTTTGACTAATAAAGTCTCATCAGGCACGGTTGAATGGCTGCCTAGAATGGGCTCGAACCAGTGACCAACGGATTAACAGTCCGCTGCTCTACCTACTGAGCTACTACGCAATATAGTTATATAATTATATGGATTTATAACTACTTATCTATATAGAAATATAGAAATCTAAATAGATAAAAAATGAACCATACCGGGTTTGCCGGAGACCTTTTTATTTAAGTTAGGCCACCTGACCTAACGGGTTAATCTTATCATAGTACATTGCTTCAAACTCAAAAGGCGATACATAACCCAGTGCACTGTGTACACGCTTTTTATTGAACCAATCTACCCAGTTTAGTGTCGCAAGTTGTACATCTGCTAAACCTTGCCAATCTGCTTTTAGATATTCAATCACCTCTGTTTTGTATAAGCCATTCACCGTTTCAGCCAAAGCATTATCGTATGAATCACCAGTCGTACCGACTGATGCTCGTAAATTTGCTGCTTCTAAACGATGGGTATAACGAATGGAAAGATATTGCACACCTCTGTCGGAATGATGAATCACATTCTTTGGCATGCCTCGATCATGCAATGCTTGCTCTAATGCATCGAGCACTATATCTGTATTCATTCGTGTAGATACTTTCCAGCCAACAATTGCTCGTGAGAACACATCAATAATAAAGGCGGTATAGACCCAGCCTGAATGAGTTTGAATATACGTAAAGTCACTGACCCACAGTTGGTCAGGATGATCAGCAGTAAAATTACGTTTCACTAAATCATCTGCTCGTTTTTGGTCATCTCGGCTACGGGTGGTTTGTTTGTTCTTACCTCGCCAAACACCTTGTATACCTAGCTTTTTCATTAATCGAGCAACAGTACAGCGTGCAATAACATAACCTTCACGTTTCAGTTGTTGCCAAACTTTACGTACACCATATCGACCTGAACTTTCTTTCCAAATTCGTTTAATTTGTTCAGCATGATGCAAATCATGTAGATCTCGCTTTGCTCGATGTTCTGGGTTTTCAGCAATATCTAGTGTTCGATAATAGGTAGAAGCTGAGATCGGTAAAATCCTACAAATCGCCTCAACACCATATAACGCCTTATTGTTATGGATGAAATCCACCATTATTTGTGTGGGCGGTCGAGCTCCGCCTGGGCGAAAAAAGCGGCTGCTTTACGCAGAATTTCATTGGCACGCTTTAATTCTTTGATTTCACGTTCCATTTGCTTCATTTTTTCTTGATCAGAGATCTGTTGTACTTTGATAGGATTTTGCTCATCTAAATGCTTTTGATGCCAAGCACGAAGTGTTTCAGGAGTACAACCAATCTTAGGCGCAATAGCTGTGATCGCAGCCCAATTAGATGGATAGTCTTTTTCAGATTCAATCAATAATTGAACCGCTCTTTCTCTGATTTCAGGGGTATATTTTAATTTGGTCATCGGAACATTCTCTCAGAATACTGAGTCTCCGACAAACCCGGTACGGTTCATGATGTAGATTCTGATACATCTACTTCTAAGTACTTGCACCTTACTAAAACTCGCAATCCCACATACATCAGTCGCCGATGTTGTTTAGTTTTAGATTTTTTACCAATGATCATTTTTTCCCAAAAATGTTTAGCCTGCCAATTTTTAATTTCATAATTTGTAAAGATGTCCATAAACTCATTGTAAAAAGGTAGATGTACGGAATTTTTCATAATGGACTGCCCAGCAAATAAAAGAGGATTATAGTCCGTGGATTTATAGTCCTCAATTACTGATATTACTGTTTTTTATACTTTCCAGTAAAAATGACAGCGTTAGCAGTAAAGATTGGGAAAATTATTCGTCAGAAAAGAACCGAATCAAGCATTACTCAAGAATCATTAGCTTTAAAATGTGAAATAGATCGTAGCTATTTAGGGCGTATCGAACGTGGAGAAGTCAATCTGACAGTAGATAAGCTGTATCAAATCGCACAGGTTTTACAAATTAGCCCCAAAGACTTATTACCAGATTAAAATAGTTTTTTGAACGACACATTTAGTCGCAGAACCTATTATTTTTCTGATTGGCTTAGTTTTAGAATTTTTGTTTTGCCAAGTACTTCCTGTACTTTAAAATCATCATGCAAAACTTTATACAGAGCCTAAACAATAGAAATTCAGCCATGAATGGCACAACTAGCTTACTAGTTCTACCACTCATACTTTGACTTACAATTAAGCAGTTTGTGGCGTTTTGGACTTTTCGATAAAACGCCCAAACATCAACCCAATCTCAAAAAGTAGCCACATCGGAATCGCCAACATTACCATACTAAGAGCGTCTGGTGGCGTAATAAACATCGAAACAAAGAAACAGCCAACAATCACATAACGTCGATTTCGAGTCAGTGTTTCCACGGAAACTAAGTTCACCAAAATCAATAATAATGTCGCTACAGGCACTTCAAAAGTTACCCCAAAGACCAAAAATAATTTCAAGCAAAAACTCAGATAGCTATTAATATCAGTCATTGGTGCAACTGCCTCGGGTGCTGCATGTAAGAAAAATGCCAACACTGCAGGTAAAGTTATAAAGTACGCAAACGAGATACCAACATAAAATAATACAATACTTGATACGAGCAATGGTACTGCAATACGTTTTTCTTGCTTATACAAAGCTGGCGTGATGAAAAGCCAAATCTGGTACAGAATGTATGGCATCACCACGATTACTGCGATAAAAAAGCTGAGCTTAAATGGTGCCATAAATGTCGTGGTAATATCCGTGGCAATCATGGTCGCATCTGCAGGAAGCTGTAAACGCAAAGGCTTTGAAAGCACTTCATACAAGTCATTGGCAAATGGAATCATGCTAAAGAATGCGGCAAAAACCGCAATCAATATCCGCATCAAGTATTTACGCAGTTCAATCACATGCGACATCAATGGCATAGACTGCAACGGCTGATCACTTTGTTGAGTTTGTGAAGAAGCCATCATCTACTCTCCTATACTTTGTGCAGGTTGTTGAGCAGCTGGATTACTTTGCCCTTGTTGCGCTTTTGTACTCGCAATATCTTCAGCACTCTTTCTCATTTCAACCAACTGCTGTTGCATATCTCGTTCTACTGCACGGATTTGATCAAGTTCACGCTGAACTTGTTCTTTCATCTCGAGCAGATTGAGCTCCTTCTCAATATCGTGCTGCACGCTATGCATTAAGCGTCGAGCTTTTCCATACCATCGCCCTACTGTACGCATTGCTTGTGGTAACTTGTCAGGACCAAGCACCACAATAGCGACAATACCAAACAGTAAGATTTCACTAAATCCCATATCTAACATTGGTTAAACCACCTTTATGCCAAATGATGAAAATTACTTTTGCGTATGTGACGCATCTCGAACGGTATGACTAGACACATCAATCACCGAAGTATCTTCGGCAAGTAGTTTTTGATCTTGATCTTCATTTTTTACTGAATCTTTAAAATCCTTAACCGCACCACCTAGGTCACGACCCAGCCCTTTGAGCTTCGATGTACCAAAAAGCAAAACAACAATAATCAAGAACAATAAAATATGCCAAATTGATAGACCTGCCATTTCACAACCCTCACCTAAACAAAAAAATAACTTAAAATAAATACTACACCAAAGAACTTAAAAATAAATAAAAAATTAAAAATAAATTATTGTGTCGTCAAATTTTAATCAACCATTATCAGGAAAATTAATTCACACTTTTATTTTACAAGTCTTTATCTAAAACATATAGTAACTGATGCTTATTGAGCTTAACTACAGCTTTAGCTGTATACAATCGAGGATCAACGCATGAACAATACAATACTTACCACCTTATTATTTGCTTTATTATCATTAAGTTGTGCAAAGGCAAGCGATAGTGGCATATCACACAACACAAAGTACACGACTACTAAAAGCAGTATTATAGACAGCCAAAACCCTCCGAAAAACAATCAATCAGAAGGATATTCAAAAGCATATGAAAGGTGCATATCAGACCACAAACAAGGATTCAACCTTGCAGTAGATTGTACGCAAAAAGAATTGGAAGATATTAATAATAAAATAAATAAAATAAATAAAATATTAGATAATAAAAAACCTCACATAAATAAAAAAAGCATTCAATCTAAATATGAAAATTATGAAAGAATGATGTGCAATGATTTAATGAATACATCAAAATTGACTAAATCCAGCTCAATCACACGATCGCAGTGCAAACTTTCACTTCGTCAAAACTATTTAGATAATTTACAAAATATACTTTCACCACAGCGACTAGAATAACCACCAGAACAATAACTGAAACGGTGTTACCCCACTGTGGTTGAGATCAAAAACTGAGCTCAACCACGCATCTTATAAATTCCCAAAACGAATCAAGCAAATTTATGCAACAGCCGCTTCACAGTTTTCAGACTTCATTGCAGTGACTGTTTCTTGCGTCTTCAAGGTGTCAGTCACATCAACAGGCAAACTCCAAACCCGAACATTGGCTGAATTAATCTCATCAGTAATTGATGGCATCCCTGAATAACGTTCTGGATAAGTAAAATCTGTGCTGTTATCAACTGAAATCATCGTTGTAGATTGTCTTGAGCCATCAGCGGTCGTTCCAAGTGCAGGTAATGACAGAAGGTATGGTGCCCCTATTCGCTTATCATAAAAAATTTGCGAAACATTACTAAAATACTCATATTTGACTTGATATGGGTTTTGATTACTACCTTGAATACCATCATTATGAATGGCGTACTGTACCGTTGAAGCATCTTGATAGTTTTTTGCAACTAGACCAATACCAGCAGAGATTACAAAATCCAATTTAAACTCGGTATTTTTTAGCTGTGCCATGCGATACTTATCTGTAGTCGTACTGGCAACTGCGTAGTCCAAACAAATATTTATCCCAAATGGCAAGCCTTCAATTAGTTCATTATTAAATGTGGTGTCCAATAATTGACGACCATAATCATCAAAGGCTTGAACTTTATCAGACGAAACTCGCTGGATTTTTACCACCAGCTTTTCCTCTCCATTTAAAGTACAAACATGTGCATAGTTCTCCAGATCAGGATTACTGGCATTATTACCAAGTTCATCCCCTCGATCACATCTTCTATCACCAATGAAGTCAATCCAAGACACAGTGCGTTTTGGCCAAACCATATATGCAGGGCGCTGATGCTCATCATTTAAAGACAGATTATGCACACATACCAAATGGTTCGTTGCTTCTAATATTGGATTTTTATCGGTGCTGGCATCACTACCATCTTTGTTAAAAATATTTACTGATGGCTTTAACACTGCGATAGTTCCTGGGAGAAGTACCAGTTTTCCATAATCACATTCAGGAAACTTAGCAATCAAACTACGGACTTTCTGTGTGACGAGTTCTAAAAATAAATCTGCAACTACCAAGACTTCATCCGTATTCAAAAAATCAGTCCAAGGCACATTCCAATAAAATTCTGGAGCAGTAAAAAAGGTGACATCATAGTCTTGTGGTGGGCGCTCAGCAAAAGCAGTCAACATCCCTCGGTACAACAATACAAAACGATGATCGACCGAGCGCTTGACATAATCTACGATACTTTCCCAAGCCGTTTCAGTACCATCTTTATTGGTCACCAAAACTGAACCTGCTGTACCTTTACTTACTTTGCGACGTGCACGTAATTGCGCAAAAGAATTATATTCAAAGTTATAGATCCCCACATTCATTTTCACCGCATCTGGACTAATGATCGGCTCAGTACCTTGTTCGGGCTCAGTCTTTTCGCCTTGATCTGGAATTTGCGGTGTTGTATCTGGGTCAAACGGTGCAATCGGTATCACCACATCCGACTCAACCTCACCACCACCTCCGCCGCCACCACAGCCCGTAAGCATGGATACCGCAGGCAAGGTCATTCCCCCAATCAAAATAGAGCGTCGAGTCAAGGGAGTATTTAAAATTGATTTTTGTAGGTTCACTTGTGGCTGTGCCATCATCATTTCCTCTAGGTTGGATTAAAACCGCCTAGATAAATACAATATCTATACCAATTTTATAAAATATGTAGAAATTATGAAGAACTTTGATTTTTTGAGCAAATAATCGCCGAAAATGATATTTATTGGTTTTTCTCTAATTTTGATAATACTCATGCTTTATGTACTTAAAATTTATTTTAATTCTGTTTTTATAACGCCCCCATATGATGCAACTAAGTTCATAGATGAACTAAAATATCACTACCCGAGCAACATTAATGCCACAATAGAATTCGAACCGATTCTCCCGCAATGGCTATTGTCGTTACTTCCATTTCAATGCGGTAATCCTCCTGTTTTTTCAGCACACATCAACCAAAGTTAAAAGTAAAGTGTACGCCATTTGAGGTGGCTTCCTTTGTTTGCTTGGTATAGTCTTTCATGGTAACAATGAATTTGCTGGAGGCAACTCACACATCAACGGTATTGAATCATTCTGGTCTTATGTCAAAAAAGACTGAGAAAGTTTAATGGCATCGCTTTAGTATCATGTTTGAAGAGCGTGTAACCAAGTATTTTTAAAACGGTATTTACACAGAATTATTTACACTCTCGTTTCTTCATTTGAAAATTATGTTGCTGAAGAAGATACTAGGAATAGTTTTGTGCAACAAAGCTTATCTATTTATTTAACCCTACGTAAATCCGTTTTGCCCATCCTTCTAAGTCATCAATAGCAACTTGTTGTCCTTCATCAATACGTGGGTGATTGAATCTAGCCTGACGACTAGCTATTTCTTTAATGAAACTAATTGGCCAGTTAAGAGTATTTTGAACTATATATTTGCGAATTTTTTCATAATTTTTTTCCCAACAATTCATATCTTTTATTGTTAACAATTGTGTTGACAGACGATTTGCATTATCGGATGTATCAACTTCGAGTAAAATGAAATGCTGACCTTGATGCAGAAAATGTACTTCAGCAATACAGCGTGGATTATTATCGGACTTTAGATGTTTAGTAAACCCCTGTACTGTAGGCAAAATTTTTGAAGTCAATGAATATTGTATTCCATACTTTTCCTCAAGTTTATAAAGCATCTGCATAAAAGCGGAGAAACGGTCTAGATATAAATGGGCATCATCAGTTTGATCCTTCGCACCCTCAAAATCACCAGCTTTAACTGTACCGCCAATTCCTGGTTCATCGGCATTTACATCACCAATTAATTCATCAATATACTCTTTAGCATCATCCACGATAATAGCGTTTTTTGAGCCCGTTTTATCTGCGATTTTTCTAGTTTCAAATGGATCATCAAAATCAAATAAAGTAGCTGGACTATCTATAATAGTGGGTCTATTGCTAGGCGTTGCTTCATCCTCATCATTGAGTTTGGGTTCTGCATGATTCGGCTTTGATGGTATGGTACTGGTATTACTTGATTTTTTTGAGGCATTAGAAAATTTATCGTGATAAAAATAAACTGGCTTATCAATATGGGTAGATAGCCCAGAAAAGCCAATGATTTCATTAACCTTAAATGTATTGGTTAACTTATCATAGTAGCCATATGCTTCAATGTTCATGCCTGTTAAATTAGGCGGGATGAAACTAAAGTTCCATGTTCTTACTGTATTATTAATTCTTTCAAAAGCTTGACACTGTTGAGCGATGCTTTCATATGAAGCTCTTATGTTTTTATTTAGGAGTAAATATCCAAGAAATCGACGAAACCCAGGTTTATTGAAATGAGAAAGTGCAAGTGAACCCTCACATGAGGGAAGAACATTAATTAAGTAATGATCATTGTTGTTCTGAATAGGCTTTGTTGCACAAAGATTTAAAAGATAACACTCTGCTCATTTGAACAGAATTCAAGTGACAACTTGGGTATGAGGGCGACCTAGCTCTGTGAATTTATTCAAGACTGCTATGCGTACATGAATCTCATTCACCTGACTAGGCAAACTCCTTGCTGTTAATTTATCCCCTAATAATTTGATGCAATGCATCTTGGTTTCCACCAAACTTCGCCGATGATAGCCTGACCATTTTTTCCATAGTGTTCTGCCTAAACGTTTAACTGTTCGAAGTAATTCATTTCGCTCCTGAGAATGTGATTTTGTATCTTTTCAAGGTCTTGCATTTTTTCTAGGAGGAATCACTGCATGCGCTTGTCGATCTGCAATGACCTGTCGGCACTGTTTGGTATCATAAGCTCCATCGGTATAGACGGAGTCAACTCTCTCATCTTGTGGAATCTGATCGAGTAAATCACCAAGTACCTGTGAATCACTCACATTGTTGGTTGTGAGCTGAACAGCGCGTATTTGTAAGGTTTTAGCATCTATACCAATATGAAGTTTACGCCATTGGCGACGATATTCAGGTCCATGTTTCTTGCGCTTCCATTCGCCCTCACCTAGAAACTTCATGCCTGTAGAGTCCATGAGTAGATGCAGCCCATCGCTACTTTTTTGGTAGTTGATTACAATATCAATATGCTTTTGTCTTCTACAAAGCGTGGTGTAATCTGGTGCGGTCCAATTTAATCCGCAAAGTTTAATCAGACTTTGCACAAAGCCAGTGACTATACGTAAAGATAGACGGAATAAGGATTTAATCATTAAACAGCATTGAATAGCCGTATCGGCGTAAGTTTGATTTCGACCTTGCTTGTTTTGTGGTTGTGCATACCACTGAGTGTTTGGATCAAACCAAATGGAAATGTTGCCCCGATTAATGAGAGCGCGATTATAGGAAGACCAGTAGGTTGTGCGGTAGATTTTGTGTGTAGGCTTCTTCATTTGAAAATTATATCGCTGAAAAAGCCTTTACAGATAGGTTTGTGCAACAAAGCCCTCTGGAAATAAAGTCACACTTTGAATGTGTATTATTTAATTAAAACCAGTATAAAATCTTTCAATCAACTGCCGTGTCTTGACCAGCAAGTTAGTGAAGACATTATCCCGTTCAAAAAGTTTTACTTTATAGTTTGGCAAGTCTTTCAATTCTTCTTTACGTGGAAAACGGTTCGTATATTCATAGTGTTCAAGAACTTCTTTCATCACTTCAGGCTTTAGATTTTCCTGTTCACAAAGCTGCTGGTAAGCCCGTTCTTTTTCGATATCCCAAAAATGTGCAAAGGCATCTTGAACGCTCTGTCCATTGATCATCTTCGGTATGTTTTCTTCAATGAATTTTTGAATGAGGTCTTGCTTATCGTGCAAACTAATATCGCTACTGATTAAATCGTAAATTTGCGCTTGGTACTTCTTACGCTTGTCCTCTGAGTCTGTATCAACAACAAGCTGTAGCAGGTTGATGATATAACCAACATTAATGCGATCACTATGCAGTAAATCCAGTTGAAAATCGACATCATCCAGTACCGATACTTTGTCTCTCTTGGTGGTCTTTCTAACGGCACGACATAGGTCAGCATACTTAGAGGCAAAATTCGCAAAGTGCTGTTTATCGAGTTGTGTTTGGTCTTGATCGTATTCAATAAAAGTTTGTAATTGCGCGTTATAGCGCATCACTTCACGGAAAGCTTTAATAAATTCGAGTTGCTGTTCTTCAGTGACAAGATCATCGACTGATTGGTAATTGGGCGTTAAGGCAAACAATTTGCTCACCGCTGCTTGGTAATCCTGTTCGATTTCCGCATAGCTGGGAACAAGTACAATCTTGGTCGTTTCTTTATTGGAAAATAGCGCCAGTGCTTCATCTGTTGCACGTTTTAGGTTGCGGAAACAGATGATATTGCCAAATGGTTTTTTATCGTTATAGACACGGTTGGTGCGTGAGAATGCTTGAATCAAGCCATGATATTTTAGGTTTTTATCGACATACAAGGTATTTAACGGCTTAGAGTCAAAGCCCGTGAGGAACATATTGACCACGATTAGAATATCAATCTGTCTGTTTTTTACGCGCTGTGCAATGTCGCGGTAGTACGCATAAAATTGATCACCAGAATTGTAGTTGGTTTTAAACTGTCGATTGTAATTGGCAATGTAGCGATCTAGCTTATCCCGACTGGATGAATTGACCTGAGTTGGAATATCTGCGGCTTCTTCGTGAATCAAGCCAGTTAAGTCATCTGTGGGTACAGCCTCATTTGCAGCATAGGAAAAGATAGTGGCAATGGTCAACGGTTTAAATATCCGACCTTGTGCTTCATCTTCAATTTGCTTTTCAGCCTGCACCTTTTCAAAGAGGTCGTAATATTGGGTCAGTGTTTCGACCGAACTAACACAGAACATTGCGGTAAATTCACGATTACGGGTTTTGGTATCGTGGATATTGACAATATAGCGGGCAATCATTTCTAAGCGTTGCGGATTGTCATACAGTTCTTTGGTATCGATGCCTTCTACATCTTCCTCATAACTGTCATTCGTCGCCATACCTTTAGCAGTATATTTGCCACGGTAATCAATCTGGAACTGCAAGACGTTACGGTCGCGGATCGCATCTACAATCACGTATTTATGCAAACACGCATTAAACAGGTAGTCTGTGGTGAGTTTTAAACCTGCTTTGCTTTGGCTGTTCTTTTCAAAAATGGGCGTGCCCGTAAAACCAAACATTTGTGCATTGCTGAAGAACTTTTTGATGTTCTGATGAGTCTCTCCAAATTGGCTACGGTGACACTCATCAAAGATAAAGACCACTTTTTTATTTTTAAGATAATCAATCGATTCTAAATAACGGTCGGTGCTGATGGCTCGATTGAGTTTTTGGATGGTGGTCACAATCAGTTTGTCATGACGTTGATCCAGCTGTTTCACCAAGGTCGATGTGTTATCGGTGCTGTCGACACTGTCGGCTTTAAAAGCATTAAATTCTCGTGAGGTTTGTGTGTCGAGGTCGTTACGATCGACCACAAACAGAACTTTTTCCACATCAGGCATTTGCATGATGATCTGACTGGCTTTAAATGAGGTCAGGGTTTTGCCTGAACCTGTAGTGTGCCAGATATAGCCGTTCTGATCGGAGTTTTGCACATGCTCCACAATTTTCTGTACTGCATAAATCTGATAGGGACGTAGCACCATCAGGCTTTTGGTGGTTTCTAGCAGCACCATGTACTGAGTCAGCATTTGGGTCAGATGCTGCTGATTGAAAAATGCGTCGGCAAAGTCGACAATTTCATTGATGTGTTTGTTATGGACATCCGCCCAGGGAAAGGCAAACTCGATGCCTGTGGTGCCGTTGGAGTAATAACGAGTATTGGCACCATTACTAATCACAAAGAGCTGAATAAAACCAAACAGCCCTTGACCAGCCCAATAGGCTTCACGAATATAGCGTTGCGTTTGATTAAAGGCTTCGGCGATTTCCATACCGCGTTTTTTCAGCTCGATCTGTACCAAAGGCAAACCATTGACCAGTAAGGTCACATCAAAACGGCTGGTTCTGCCATTATAGTCGCGGTGGTCGATGGTGATTTGATTGGTCACCTGATAGATGTTCTTGCTTGGGTCATCCGAGAGAAAAAAGATGTGTTTGCTGCTGCCGTCATCAAATTTGACTGGGAACAGATCACGCAGATTCTTGGCTCGCTCAAACACTGTGCCTGTGTTTAAAAAACTGATGACCTGCTTCCATTCCGTTTCTGACAGGGGTGCTAGTCCATTGGCTCGTTCAATCTGGGTTTTGAGGTTAGACAGTAGTTGGCTTTCGTCCTTGATGGTCACCGCAGCATATCCCAATTGCTTGAGCTGGCTCATCAGTTCATTTTCAAGTTGGTATTCGCTTTGTACTGTCATTTCCTTTCCCTCTAAAATCTTAAATTATTCACTTCAATGTTTGTTTAATTAAACTCAAGATATATTCTAAATTTTCTGTATCTGACACGATCACCTCACAATCGCCATTGCCCCAATGTCCAATATTGGTAACATCTTTCGCGAGCTGTTTCGGGTCATCCAGTTGATTAAAAGGCATATTCAGCCATATACGAATTTGCTTTGTCCCAATACTCATATAGACATAGTTACGCTTACCCTTACGGAAGGCTATGTACATTTTCTTGGGATGAACTTCTAAGTCGGTGGTTAAGCCCAGAATTGAGTCCCTGAATTGCTCATATAGCTCTTTGATGTCATCGGACTTATCCGCCAAGTGATAGGCTTCATCATATTGCTGGATTTCTTTAGCAATTTTTTGAATATCTTCAGAGTCAACCTTTTGCACTTGCTTGATTGAAGGGGCTGATTTGGCTTTCTGCAATGGATTGACTGAAACAATTCCACCTTGATAGCGTTTGATTTCCCACAGCTCAATGCCCAAATCTTTAAAATTAGTAGACTGCTTTTGAAAGTCGGTAAAGCTCGGTGAAACAAAGATGATTCGACTTTGTGACCAGTCGACATCCTGACGTTTAAGCTGTTTACTCTGGTTCTCGTTGTACTCAACGATGAAATCTGCCTTATAGTCGAGCATCAGATTCAGATAAGAAACGCCTTGGTCGATCACGCTATAATTGCGTTCACGCTTGTATTCGATAATTACAAACGCCTGACTTTCGGGATCGAAAGCTAAAGTATCGATACGATTATTTTTAATCGTAAACTCAGATTTAATAAATTCCAGACCTGTAAAACTGTAAAGATTGCTTTCAAACAGGCTTTGAATCTCTCTTTCCAAACGAAAAGGATCTTCGGTGAGTTCTAGTAATGTCTGTGCTTGGGTTTGATAAAGTTGCATTCGGTTCCCCTACACAAACATCTGCTGCAACAAGCCTTTTTTCCAAGTTTTGGCTTGTTCAATTTGCTGTGCCACGACTTCAATTTTTTGGTCAATGGCAGATAGGAAATTGGCAATTTTGGTTTGTTCTTCTAAGCATGGAAAATCAAAAGTGAATTCGTTTAAAGTACCTGTCGTAATTTGATTAATACGAGCACCTAAATTCATTTGTACTTGCTCAAAGAACCAAGGAGTTTGCATCAAATACGCAATAAATCTATTGTACTTACTTCGATAAACAGACATAAATGCGCCAAATGTCATTACTTCATCATCATTGATGATGACACTTTTCCCAATAAGTCTTTGACTGCCATTTCGAGTACAAATCAAAATATCATTAGGCTGAACAATAATTTTATCTTTAATCTTTTTATTCACACGTACTTGATCTGACTTATCTAAACGTCCCTCTTTAATATTTGATGAACGTAAAACAAGTATGCCTGTGCCATCATTAGTCACATCTGTCGGAGAATAGGTCAAACCAATAATATTTTCACCCACCTCGCCAAGTTTTTTATCCTCCCACTCCCCAAATTCACTACCATCATCTGCTTTAAAACGAATTTGCTGACTAAACAGCTTTTGCATCATGCCTTGTTTGTATTGGCTCAACAGCGCATGTTTTTGCGTGAGTTGGCTGATCTTTTCATCGACTGCGGAAAGAAAAGAGGCGATTTTGGTTTGTTCTCTTATGGATGGAAAAGCTACTTCTATGCTAGATAGTTCGCTACTATTTATTGCCGGATAACTGGTACCAGTACATCTATTTATTACCTCATCTAAGAATTTTTTACTATGTAAAACATAGTAAATATATTTAGAATTTAGCTTTGTACGAATTTGTGCATATCCTGTAGATGCTACATAGTCTCCATCTAGATCAAAATAAAAATTATTTTGTTGATAAGGGCGAACCATTTGGAATAAGACATCACTTTTTTCTAACAATCTTTGAGCTCGACTGGGTGCTTCATTGATGTCTATTTTTTTTCTTTGTATTAATAGTCCTTCACTAACACTTTCTAAATCTATATAAAAAAATGAAGCAGGTAACTCTTTTGTCTTTGGATTAACTTCAGCAATCTGATCAAGCTTTTTGAGATCCCAACTATCATCAAACTCTTTGAATCTTAGCTTTGGTGCAGTCATTACTTCACCTCCGCAAACGGTGAAACAATACCTAGCTCATTACAAAAATCTGCAATGATGGCATCGGTCTTTTGGCTGTCGTGTTCCAAAGCTTGAAGCTGTTTTGCAATCGCATCTAAATCAATCTCGGCTTCCGCTTCAAAGGTATCCACATAACGCGGAATATTCAGGTTGTAATCGTTATCTTTCACTTCTTGCAAGGTCGCGACATGCGCATATTTTTCAATATTTTCACGCTTTTCAAATGCCGCAACAATCTTATCCAAATGCTCAGGCAATAACTTGTTTTGGTTCTTCTGCTTTTCAAAATCGTTGCTGGCATCAATAAACAGAATATTGCCGCTATGCTCACGGTTTTTCTTCAACACCAAAATACAAGTCGGAATTGAAGTGCCATAGAAAATATTGGCGGGTAAACCAATAATGGCATCCACCACGTTCATCTGCTCAATCAAATACTGACGAATCACGCCCTCACTCGAACCACGGAACAATACGCCATGCGGTAACACCACCGCCATGGTGCCATTGTCATCCAGTTGATACAGCATGTGCTGTACAAAAGCCATATCGGCTTTAGAACTTGGCGCCAATTTGCCATACGCGGCAAAACGCTCATCTTGTAAAAATAACGGATCGGCAGACCACTTTGCAGAAAATGGCGGATTCGCCACCACCGCATCAAACTTTTTATCTAAATGCTGCGGACGGGTTAAAGTATTTTCCTGCTTGATGTCGAACTTTGCAAAATGCACATCATGCAAAATCATGTTCATGCGCGCCAAGTTGTAGGTGGTACGGTTCATTTCCTGACCGTAAATCATATCGACATCTTTAACTTCACGTTTTACCCGTAGCAACAACGAACCTGAACCGCAGGTCGGGTCATAGACTGAACGTAAACGGTCTTTGCCTTGCGTGACAATCTTCGCCAGTAGAGTCGATACCGTTTGCGGGGTATAGAATTCCCCCGCTTTTTTGCCCGCGCCTGAGGCAAACTCACCAATCAGGTATTCGTAAGCATCCCCCAGTACATCGGCTTCGGTATTGGAAATATCAAAATCAATGTCATCTAAATGACTCAGGACTTTCGCCACCAGTGCATTACGGTCACTGGCATTATTGCCAAGCTTGGTCGAGTTTAGATCCAAATCTTCAAACAGGTTGGCAAAGTCATCGGCAGAGTCGGTGCCTAACGTGCTTTGTTCAATTGATTTTAAGGTTGCCGTTAAATCATCCAGAATGAATTCGCCCTGACGACCACGCTCGGCTAAGGTATGGAATAGCTGTTTGGGTGTGAGCGCATAACCGACTTCGGCAATGGCATTCTTTTTAATTTCTTCGATGTACGGCACATGCTCAGCATTATTTTCATCTAATTCTAAAAAGCTGACTTCTTCGCCATCCAGCAATTCATTAGCAAAATTAACCGATTTTTCTGATAAATATTTAAAGAAAATAAAGCCCAGTATGTAATCACGGAATTCATCGGCGCCCATGGTGCCGCGCAAAGTATTGGCAATATTCCAAAGTTGTTTTTGTAATTGTTGCAGTTGTACTTGGGTCATTGTTATGCATGTCCGATGAAATGAATAAAACATGACTAGTTTACCGAAAATTAAAGTTTTTTCAGCAAAATTGGAAATAGAAAGACAAAATTTGTCGCACTAAATGCATATCAATAATATTGATATACAAGGTTTTATTTGGATTTTAAAAGATTAACAGGTTCAAGTATCATAATTTAAATTAAGGCCCATATCAAAATTACAGATGCTTAGAAAAATATTTATAAGCAAAATAAATAAAAAGGCGGTTTGTTAAAGTTGGTCATATTCAGCATCAATATACGCATTAATTAATGTCCAATGGCTTTGTTGCACAAAGATTTAAAAGATAACACTCTGCTCATTTGAACAGAATTCAAGTGACAACTTGGGTATGAGGACGACCTAATTCGTTTTAGGAGTAGGTTTATTCATTTTGAAATTATAGGACTGAATAAACCTTATAGGCTAGGTTTGTGCAACAAAGCCAGTGTTGAGTGAATAGTAAATGTAATTATCTGGAAATATATAGTAAGCGCTAACTAATAATATGGATTCTATCTATTGTTTTATATTTTTAAAAGAGTATAACAATATTTATAAGTAAGCGCTTATATATAAGTAGTGCTATTTTGCGTTGTAAAGCGCTAGATTTAATTTTATTTTCAGCGTGAGTGTTTCTTTATAAAAATTTTTTTAACGTAATTAGCGCGCAAATTAGAAGCAGGAAAATAGTGTTTTTGACATAGGCAAAAATAAAGGGAGTTTGACACTCCCTTTTTACCGCTTTTTTCTATTACTTTTCACTTGGAAAGAGATCAGCTTTCATCTTGGCTAAAATTAGCGACTGCTCATTTGGAATTAGCTTATTTCCTTCTTTTGTTGCAATTTTCAATAGGGGGAACATTTGGAGCATCTGTCCCGCCTGCGCTCGCGCTGTACCTTCTGAGTAATGTGCATTCAACAAGTTATTATACAGATTGCCACCTTTACCAGTTGTAATATAACCATCTGTAATAATCGTCTCAAATGCGATTCTCATGACCTTATTTAAGTTTCCACCGTTCTTGAAATAGGTGAACAAGATAATGACCTTCTCAGCTACTTTCTTTTGAACTGTCTCAACATTACCTCGTGTACCAATTACCGTCGGTTGGTTGTTCAGGATACGTAACAGGTTTTCTTGTTTTTCTTTAAGCTTGTCATTTGGTAAATCAATATCACTCGCTTCAAGAAGAATCATGTCTGCACTACCACCTAGACGGTCTAAGAGAACTTCTGACTTCTTGGAGTTGTAGTGTGTCACACGTTGCTGTGTAGATTTAGGTTTCTCTTTTGCAGCTTTATTTTCTGTTGTCACTTTCTGAGGTGCGCTATTTTGCTTTTCTGGAACAATTGGCTGTTCTGTTTCTTCTGCTTCAAGATTTAAATCAAGTTCTTCCTCGTTAATCAGATCGTCAAACGCGCCATTATTTAAGTTGTCCAATAACTCAACATCATGCAACTCTTCATCGACTAGCTTTTCATCTTGAACAGCAGCAGATTCGGCTGTTGGCTCTAAAGCCATGTCGAGCTCTGATTCATCAATATCAAGTTGATCAAAAAGATTAGATATAAGTAATTCATCATCTTTTACTTGATTAGTAGCTTTTGCGTTCATACTTACATACCTTTATTAGTTGAAGTTATTGCAGTTTT
Source organism: Acinetobacter sp. 12966 (assembly GCF_031196995.1). NCBI lineage: Bacteria > Pseudomonadati > Pseudomonadota > Gammaproteobacteria > Moraxellales > Moraxellaceae > Acinetobacter > Acinetobacter sp. 12966. The sequence continues at coordinate 3,565 of NZ_JAVIMC010000121.1, read as the reverse complement.
CTTGCTGCTGTATGTAGTTTATTAAGCGCCGTGTGGATAAGAAGCGAAATGATGGCGATGTTGTAGGAAAATAAAAATAATAAGATTCAGTGTGTTACCACACTGAATCAAAGTTGGTTTTCGGTTTGAAGGTGATGGAAGGTAGTTGTTCTTCTATTAGTCCCTCGACCGTAATTTGTTCATGAATGCACTTGGAAAGATTGTCCTCACTATAGGTAAAGTTACCTTCTTCATCGTAATAACATTTGGAGTATTTCAAGAGGATATCTTCATATTCCGCATCGGCTGATGACCGCCGGTTGTACGTCTTGGATAAAGGTTCTTCATACCATCGGTCATCATTCCGTTTATTTAAGATCGCAATTTTAAAGATAGGATATTGTGACTTGTAGTGGCTGGAAACTATCTTATCGCTGATTTCACCGAGCCATATTAATTGCACACATAGATTTTCATTTTGAAATTCGCGCACCGAAAACATGTTTAGCGGCAAAGTGTCTGGTTCGTTTTCGGCATGCTTTCTAAAAACTTCCTCAAAATGGGCACGTAACTTTTCATATTCTTCCTTAGAAATCTCTTTGCTAAACATGTCAAAGTAACGCGCCATTATTTTTCTCCTTCATATCCTTCGTAAAATTCAGCATCAGTCATTTCACCCATATGGAACATGCTGGTGATAATAATGTTTTTACCTACTACCGGTCGCTTACAGGTTTTTGTCACGTCTTCTGCAAGATATTTGCAAATTTCATCAATGTCTTTGGAATTGATTTCCCGACAAGCTTTAGAAAAAGAAGCTTTGAAGCCTTCAGTTGTCGATCTATCGCTGTGATAGACCTTAAAACAAACCATGAACCAATGCTTTTTTACGGTATCGTCGTGTTTACTCATAGGTAAGTTTTCTCATAACTTCGCCAACTGTCTGTTGGGCGTAATACAAATCAAGCTCAAACCCATATTTGATCAATTCATCTAAATCGATATATCCAAGCTCCGGATAACCGCCATTAAGTCTGATTACTCCATATGCTTGAGTATGAGGTGGACCAGCAACGTCTAATTCAACGATGTAAACGTCGCTATCTCCCTTGAAGTAATGCATTTGGCATATTGCGTTGTCGCCTTGGCCGTCTGTTTGATAGGTAACAGGGCATTTGGCTACGATGTCATCGACTTTGATAATCAAGTCTTTGTAATGCTCACTCTCAACACCTTTGGTTCCTGATAGAAGGCAGGCGATTTGAGGGTCTGACATAACTTTGCGCAGATTGCCAATACGGCTTAAAATACTTTCAGCAATAATCATAACGTAATACCCATTAATTATAAATAAGTGCTTACTTATTATTGCAATCAAAATTAGGCATTCAATGCTTGCTGATTGGGTTTGATTTTATTAATAAGCGCTTGGAACTCTTTACGGTGTCGGTCTTTGACGTCGGTCCACTTCACGTCCGAAAGGCTAACGATCGGTTTAAATTCGCCATGCCCGGAAGTGTAAATATCAATTGAGCCAACTGGATCTGAAAAGACAATGGTTCCATCACTACGTTGCATTAGATTTGCCGCATGGATGTCATAAAACGCATCACCGTAACTGCCTACGAAATTATTTAGTTTTTCGAAGTAAGGTAAGAGGGTAGGAACGTCCTTCAGTTGAGGAAGCTGATTTGCCATTTCGATGAGAATTTTAGCTGTGGCGCCTCGTACACTTATACCATGCTCTAACCCTGCAAGACGGCGGCGCAATTCATATGTAAGGTTTAAGGCAAGGCTGCGATTAGGACCTTTTGAAATCTTCTCAAGGCGCTCTACTTCAAACAGAAATAATGGAACTAATTTTTTATTTGGTTTTGTGAGGTTTGTTTCTTTCACATTCTTGCCAACCAGGTATTCACCAACTTGGCCATAGTTTTTGATTAATTTAGGTGAGTGAATGTCATCAATCTTAATTGCTTCGTCGTTAAGCATGTAATAAGTGGCTGGACAGGCAGTCAATTTAAGAACGGTATTGGGATTTCCGCTTTCAAAGACACCTGAAAACATGCCGCTTGCAATGAGTTTTCTACCTTTTAAAGCCTCATGTGTTTTTCTAACGGTTGTCACACTTGAGTCATTCATCAATAAAATTTTCATATCCAATCAATTCATTTCTTAATTAGCAAAACGTTAAGTTATTTTAGTCAGCTAATTGTTAAGTTGATTGGAAAAAGCAAAGGCGGCATGACTTACCCGAAGAACTGATAAATTAAGGCTGCCAACTTATTACTTTAGATTTAAGCATAAGAAATATCCTCTTTTTGATTTAAGCTTTCTTAAGTACATTGGTTGGTAATACAAAGCTCGTTTTGTTTCTTCAATCATAATCATAAAAAGCCCTGTATGATCAGGGCATTAATAAAGGCGTTCAATTGAACGCCTTTTAATCCATCTTAAACAGGTTATGTGCTGAGTTTCCATCATTGTCTTAGCATGATGCGGATCAGTCTAAAGCATTCTCAGGAATAGAGGAGCTCGTTGCTGATGTTGTCGCTGATATGATTAGCAATAATGAAAAAGTTCCTACACTGTATATATCATTAATAGTAGTCCACTAATTCCAATTAAGAGTAGTCCACTAATTTCGATTAAATGTGGTCCACTGAGTTTATAAAAAGCGAGATCCTAAGATTCTCGCTTAAATCTTAATTTTAGGTGCATATTCCTACTTAGATGAATATACACAGCTGCATACCAACTTGGACAATGATTCTCACTTTAATTGAACACTCTAAAAAGATTAATCATATCCATTTATTTTGAAAGTCTGCACCTGCTGAATTTGGTATTATTGACGGTTGATGAATATTAATCGTTAATGGAATCGGAAAATCGTTTCCAATAAGTACAGCTTCCCCTGGTTGTAAACTAGGTAAAAAATCTGAAGCTGCTTTATCAATTTCACCACAAGCACGTTCAATAATTTCTCTATCTCGATCATTAGTAAGCCTATGAACAATTAATGTGCCTAATTGGCTTAATACGCCTTCAGTTATATCCCTTGGTCTCTGAGTTGCTAAGCAAATATTCAAACCAAATTTTCGTCCTTCCTTTGCAATTAACTCAAAAGAATCTAATTTGGCAATCGAATCTTCGTTACCAATGCTTTTCCCGATAAAATTATGAGCTTCATCTAAAAAAACAACTATCGGTTTATCTGAGAATTTCCGATCCCTTGCGAGACCTAAAAGATGTCTTCCAATCACATTTGCAACGATTTCCCTAGCTTTAAATTCAAATCCAACATCACTTAAGTCTATTCTCAAGATTTTTTTATTTGAATCATAGAAATCATCGATTTTTTCTACAAGTGTTGGTAGGCCTTTGGATTGAAAAACAAATTTAAAGGTATTAGAGGTTGTTATTCCATGAATTCTTGATACTAAGGCAAGACAATAACTAAAACTTTGCTGATCTTCTCCCCATATACCATCCGATTTTGGTGGCCAGACACATTCCTCACGAATTTGTTTACTAAGCTTTAAAGGATTAAATGGTGTTGAAGGGGCTTTGTTGCACAAAGATT
>NZ_JAVIMC010000120.1:0-215 GCF_031196995.1 Acinetobacter sp. 12966 | reverse complement strand
CTAATTTCAAATACATTCCAAAAAAAGTCACATCAATAATCATCACTGGCACCTCTGTTTCACATTCACGGTGGCTCAGTTTCGTTTTAGGCTGGAGAACTGGTATACGCTCTTCACCTCGGCGTTCCATGTTTTGCATTTGCTCACGCGTCATTGGAATAATGCCATCCAGATTTTGGATAGGTTCACCTTTCAAAAATGAAGTGAACAAACTC
>NZ_JAVIMC010000119.1:0-2160 GCF_031196995.1 Acinetobacter sp. 12966 | reverse complement strand
GCCTTCGTCAGGTCATGCTTAATACCGTGATACTTAAATCACAGAAGTTAATAAACCAAGACCGAAATCTCTATTTACTAATTTCTGTAATCCGAACTTCTCTTAAGTTCTGGTGGAGACTAGGAGAGTCGAACTCCTGACCTCCTGCGTGCAAAGCAGGCGCTCTACCAACTAAGCTAAGTCCCCAGCTTACATCATCAGTCATGTATCTTTTATCTATAACTTCAACCAGTCAAAGTCATGGTGGGTCTGACAAGACTTGAACTTGTGACCCCACGCTTATCAAGCGTGTGCTCTAACCAACTGAGCTACAGACCCTCAGATACATCTATGAAGAACAACTTGTTGTGGATTCTTACCAATCGTCAATCTTTCGTTAAGGAGGTGATCCAGCCGCAGGTTCCCCTACGGCTACCTTGTTACGACTTCACCCCAGTCATCGGCCACACCGTGGTAACCGCCCTCTTTGCAGTTAGGCTAGCTACTTCTGGTGCAACAAACTCCCATGGTGTGACGGGCGGTGTGTACAAGGCCCGGGAACGTATTCACCGCGGCATTCTGATCCGCGATTACTAGCGATTCCGACTTCATGGAGTCGAGTTGCAGACTCCAATCCGGACTACGATCGGCTTTTTGAGATTAGCATCCTATCGCTAGGTAGCAACCCTTTGTACCGACCATTGTAGCACGTGTGTAGCCCTGGCCGTAAGGGCCATGATGACTTGACGTCGTCCCCGCCTTCCTCCAGTTTGTCACTGGCAGTATCCTTAAAGTTCCCGACATTACTCGCTGGCAAATAAGGAAAAGGGTTGCGCTCGTTGCGGGACTTAACCCAACATCTCACGACACGAGCTGACGACAGCCATGCAGCACCTGTATGTAAGTTCCCGAAGGCACCAATCCATCTCTGGAAAGTTCTTACTATGTCAAGGCCAGGTAAGGTTCTTCGCGTTGCATCGAATTAAACCACATGCTCCACCGCTTGTGCGGGCCCCCGTCAATTCATTTGAGTTTTAGTCTTGCGACCGTACTCCCCAGGCGGTCTACTTATCGCGTTAGCTGCGCCACTAAAGCCTCAAAGGCCCCAACGGCTAGTAGACATCGTTTACGGCATGGACTACCAGGGTATCTAATCCTGTTTGCTCCCCATGCTTTCGCACCTCAGCGTCAGTGTTAGGCCAGATGGCTGCCTTCGCCATCGGTATTCCTCCAGATCTCTACGCATTTCACCGCTACACCTGGAATTCTACCATCCTCTCCCACACTCTAGCTAACCAGTATCGAATGCAATTCCCAAGTTAAGCTCGGGGATTTCACATTTGACTTAATTAGCCGCCTACGCGCGCTTTACGCCCAGTAAATCCGATTAACGCTTGCACCCTCTGTATTACCGCGGCTGCTGGCACAGAGTTAGCCGGTGCTTATTCTGCGAGTAACGTCCACTATCTCTAGGTATTAACTAAAGTAGCCTCCTCCTCGCTTAAAGTGCTTTACAACCATAAGGCCTTCTTCACACACGCGGCATGGCTGGATCAGGCTTGCGCCCATTGTCCAATATTCCCCACTGCTGCCTCCCGTAGGAGTCTGGGCCGTGTCTCAGTCCCAGTGTGGCGGATCATCCTCTCAGACCCGCTACAGATCGTCGCCTTGGTAGGCCTTTACCCCACCAACTAGCTAATCCGACTTAGGCTCATCTATTAGCGCAAGGTCCGAAGATCCCCTGCTTTCTCCCGTAGGACGTATGCGGTATTAGCATTCCTTTCGAAATGTTGTCCCCCACTAATAGGCAGATTCCTAAGCATTACTCACCCGTCCGCCGCTAAGATCAGTAGCAAGCTACCTCTCTCCGCTCGACTTGCATGTGTTAAGCCTGCCGCCAGCGTTCAATCTGAGCCATGATCAAACTCTTCAGTTAAAATCATTTTGCACCTTATTTAAAGACAAGGTGCCAATTCTGGCTCATCAATTACTGACTTAAATTTCGCTCAAATAAACTTCGAGTAATTTAAACCAATCAATCAATGAAAATTATTTCGATTAATCAATCAGTAAAAATCCACACAAGTTGTTCTTCAATTCTCTTAATGATTTTTCTGCTCTTCGTCAGAGACAGAATTCAACGCAATACTAAGCTTTCATCTTAACCCTGTAAGCTAAGAT
>NZ_JAVIMC010000012.1:0-343 GCF_031196995.1 Acinetobacter sp. 12966 | reverse complement strand
TCAACACCATCCACATTGACAACTACAGTGGCTGTCGGATCATTGACTGTACCGGTTAACGCAGGTGTGCTGTCGTTGGTGAGTACATCATCCAGTGCGACTGTCGGCGCAACTGCATCAACCACTGCTGTTGCCGGGCCTGAGGTATTGCCCGCAGGATCTTCTGTTACTGCTGTTACCGTATCACCATCATTTAAGCCTGGGTTTGGCACAGTCCAAGTACCATCCGGTCCTGCTACAACACTTGCCGTACTACCATCTGGATAAGTCACAGTCACTGTTGAACCAGGTTCTGCTGTACCTGTAATTGGATCTGTCCCGTTAACCGGGTCAATCACTGGTG
>NZ_JAVIMC010000118.1:0-586 GCF_031196995.1 Acinetobacter sp. 12966 | reverse complement strand
ATACGTATCAATCTTTTGAACAGTTACTTTATCGCCTTCAATTCGCGCTTGTACTTCTCGTTGTGCATAAGCCTGTAAGTTATTTAACTCAACTGCCGTTGTATCAATACGCTTACTAAGTGCTAAATCCCCTTCGATCATTGCCGATTGAACAGACCATGTGCCAGCAAAACCTTGATCGTTACCAATTAGATCTGATTCAGAGCCAATCAATGCAGGATTCAGTTGTGCATACACACCATCTGTTTTTTCAGCAACTAATGAAAGATCATCTGCAACAACACGAATATCTTCCTGAACCGCCGCAAGACCATCATCACTTGATTTCTTGACCGTTTCCACAACTTCAAGAACACTTTCATCACCATCAATAATTTGCTGTGAAAGGCCATCTGAAGCTTGCTGAATAGCGTTTTGACGATCAATGACTTCTTGTGTAATCCGATCTTTCGTATTCTGAATATCTTGCTTAAGTGGACCTATTTCAGCATCAATAGTCTCAATATGATCAATCTTGGTTTTAAGATCCTGGTTGAGCTGAGACTCACTGATTTGATCATTTAAAAGCTCAAGAACGTCTGTAGCA
>NZ_JAVIMC010000117.1:0-237 GCF_031196995.1 Acinetobacter sp. 12966 | reverse complement strand
CTGCATGTTAAGTTTTTTGGCGAAATGGAATTTTGGTTTTCCATTGTCAAAATCTTAGCAATTTTAGCCATGATCGGTTTCGGTTCATATTTACTTGCAACCGGCACAGCAGGGCCTCAGGCCAGTATTTCTAACCTTTGGGCATTGGGTGGTTTCTTCCCATTTGGTATTGAAGGCTTGGTTATGGCAATGGCTGTGATTATTTTTGCTTTTGGCGGTATTGAGCTTTTCGGTATT
>NZ_JAVIMC010000116.1:253-3185 GCF_031196995.1 Acinetobacter sp. 12966 | reverse complement strand
CGACTGTTTGGGGTTGTATAGTCAAGTAATTAAGTGCATGTGGTGGATGCCTTGGCAGTCAGAGGCGATGAAAGACGTGATAGCCTGCGAAAAGCTCCGGGGAGGCGGCAAATATCCTTTGATCCGGAGATTTCTGAATGGGGGAACCCACCTACTTTAAGGTAGGTATTGCAACATGAATACATAGTGTTGCAAAGCGAACGAGGGGAAGTGAAACATCTCAGTACCCTTAGGAAAAGAAATCAATTGAGATTCCCTCAGTAGCGGCGAGCGAACGGGGATCAGCCCATTAAGTTATGTGTGTTTTAGTGGAACGCTCTGGGAAGTGCGAACGTAGAGGGTGATATTCCCGTACACGAAAGGGCACACATAATGATGACGAGTAGGGCGAGGCACGTGAAACCTTGTCTGAATATGGGGGGACCATCCTCCAAGGCTAAATACTCCTGACTGACCGATAGTGAACCAGTACCGTGAGGGAAAGGCGAAAAGAACCCCTGTGAGGGGAGTGAAATAGATCCTGAAACCGCATGCATACAAGCAGTGGGAGCACCTTCGTGGTGTGACTGCGTACCTTTTGTATAATGGGTCAGCGACTTATATTCAGTAGCGAGGTTAACCGTATAGGGGAGCCGTAGAGAAATCGAGTCTTAATAGGGCGTTTAGTTGCTGGGTATAGACCCGAAACCAGGCGATCTATCCATGAGCAGGTTGAAGGTTGGGTAACACTAACTGGAGGACCGAACCCACTGTCGTTGAAAAGCCAGGGGATGACTTGTGGATAGGGGTGAAAGGCTAATCAAGCCTGGTGATAGCTGGTTCTCCCCGAAAGCTATTTAGGTAGCGCCTCGGACGAATACCATAGGGGGTAGAGCACTGTTTCGGCTAGGGGGTCATCCCGACTTACCAAACCGATGCAAACTCCGAATACCTATGAGTACTATCCGGGAGACAGACTGCGGGTGCTAACGTCCGTAGTCAAGAGGAAAACAATCCAGACCGCCAGCTAAGGCCCCAAAATCATAGTTAAGTGGGAAACGATGTGGGAAGGCATAGACAGCTAGGAGGTTGGCTTAGAAGCAGCCACCCTTTAAAGAAAGCGTAATAGCTCACTAGTCGAGTCGGCCTGCGCGGAAGATGTAACGGGGCTAAAACTATGTGCCGAAGCTGCGGATTTGACATTAGTCAAGTGGTAGGGGAGCGTTCTGTAAGCCGATGAAGGTGTATTGAGAAGTATGCTGGAGGTATCAGAAGTGCGAATGCTGACGTGAGTAACGACAAAACGGGTGAAAAACCCGTTCGCCGAAAGACCAAGGGTTCCAGTCCAACGTTAATCGGGGCTGGGTGAGTCGACCCCTAAGGCGAGGCCGAAAGGCGTAGTCGATGGGAAATTGGTTAATATTCCAATACTTCTGTGTAATGCGATGAGAGGACGGAGAAGGTTAAGTCAGCCTGGCGTTGGTTGTCCAGGTGGAAGGATGTAGGTATGTATCTTAGGCAAATCCGGGGTACTCTATACTGAGATCCGATAGCAAGCTGTACTTGTACAGTGAAGTGGCTGATACCATGCTTCCAGGAAAAGTCTCTAAGCTTCAGTTACACAGGAATCGTACCCGAAACCGACACAGGTGGTCAGGTCGAGTAGACCAAGGCGCTTGAGAGAACTCTGCTGAAGGAACTAGGCAAAATGGTACCGTAACTTCGGGAGAAGGTACGCTGTTGTTGGTGATGGAACTTGCTTCCTGAGCTGACGACAGCCGCAGAAACCAGGCCGCTGCAACTGTTTATTAAAAACATAGCACTCTGCAAACACGAAAGTGGACGTATAGGGTGTGATGCCTGCCCGGTGCTGGAAGGTTAATTGATGGGGTTAGCGTAAGCGAAGCTCTTGATCGAAGCCCCAGTAAACGGCGGCCGTAACTATAACGGTCCTAAGGTAGCGAAATTCCTTGTCGGGTAAGTTCCGACCTGCACGAATGGCATAATGATGGCGGCGCTGTCTCCAGCAGAGGCTCAGTGAAATCGAAATCGCTGTGAAGATGCAGTGTACCCGCGGCTAGACGGAAAGACCCCGTGAACCTTTACTGCAGCTTGACACTGAACTTTGACCTTACTTGTGTAGGATAGGTGGGAGGCTTTGAAGTTGGAACGCTAGTTCCAATGGAGCCGTCCTTGAAATACCACCCTGGTAATGTTGAGGTTCTAACTCTGTCCCGTTATCCGGGACGAGGACCGTGTCTGGTGGGTAGTTTGACTGGGGCGGTCTCCTCCTAAAGAGTAACGGAGGAGTACGAAGGTGCGCTCAGCGTGGTCGGAAATCACGCGTAGAGTATAAAGGCAAAAGCGCGCTTAACTGCGAGACCCACAAGTCGAGCAGGTACGAAAGTAGGTCTTAGTGATCCGGTGGTTCTGTATGGAAGGGCCATCGCTCAACGGATAAAAGGTACTCTGGGGATAACAGGCTGATACCGCCCAAGAGTTCATATCGACGGCGGTGTTTGGCACCTCGATGTCGGCTCATCTCATCCTGGGGCTGAAGCAGGTCCCAAGGGTATGGCTGTTCGCCATTTAAAGAGGTACGCGAGCTGGGTTTAGAACGTCGTGAGACAGTTCGGTCCCTATCTACCGTGGGCGCTGGAAATTTGAGAGGATCTGCTCCTAGTACGAGAGGACCAGAGTGGACGAACCTCTGGTGTACCGGTTGTGACGCCAGTCGCATCGCCGGGTAGCTATGTTCGGAAGGGATAACCGCTGAAAGCATCTAAGCGGGAAGCCTACCTCAAGATAAGATTTCCCTAGGAATTTATTCCTCTAAAGAGCCGTTCGAGACTAGGACGTTGATAGGTTGGATGTGGAAGCATAGTGATATGTGAAGCTGACCAATACTAATTGCTCGTGAGGCTTGACTATACAACACCCAAGCAGTTGTATA
>NZ_JAVIMC010000116.1:0-232 GCF_031196995.1 Acinetobacter sp. 12966 | reverse complement strand
CAATCAGCCCATCTGTAAAGATTTGGAAAACGCAACGTATCACACAGTGAATAAAACGAAGCAAGTATCCATACCAGTTGTGCTGGCGACCATAGCAAGAGTGAACCACCTGATCCCTTCCCGAACTCAGAAGTGAAACCTCTTAGCGCTGATGGTAGTGTGGGGTTACCCATGTGAGAGTAAGTCATCGCCAGCTCATTATTCTAAACACCCCCATTCCTATGAATGGGGG
>NZ_JAVIMC010000115.1:0-6167 GCF_031196995.1 Acinetobacter sp. 12966 | reverse complement strand
ATAGGCTGGCTCTTCGGAATACGTGAAATAGCTGCCAAGACGATACGCTGTTCTACAGCACTTAATTGATAGGAAGCTTCTATAACTTGATTTGATTTAACAATTTGATTCTTATCCAAAATAAAACCATTGATTTTCTTTTATATATGACAACTATATACTTGTCATATTTGGTAGTCAATCCGTCATAGTTAAGTAGTCAATCCGTCATAGTTAGTAGTCAATCCGTCATAGTTAGTAGTCAATCCGTCATAGTTGAACGTTGAAAGGCTTGCTCCATAAGGGATACAGCTCAATGAAAAGATTTAAAAGATATAAAAATAATTAAAAATACGTTTGAAAAAATTGCCCTTGGTTTTCGCTACGCTCAAACTCTATTGAATCTCGCTTTCGCTCGATTCGTGGGGCAATTTTTTAGATCATCCTGTTGTGACTTTGAGAAAAAGCAAAAACAAGAGCAAAAGAAACTCGGAATTCGCTTCGCTCATAAAGCTTTTTTACTCGCTACGCTCGATCTAAGCCCAATTTTCTGCATGTGATTTACGCTTATTTAGGCTTCACAGCCTAAAAAGCTGTTTTTCAGAGAGTCGAGGTGCGAATTTTGGTGCTTCGCTCGTAGACACTCACTCTATTCATCCCGATTAGAATAAAAATAGTCTCTATTTGGCGCTCATTTGCGTTTTTTGACCTGATTACTCATTTCAATAGTCGATTCTATGTCTTATGTAAAAATGTGGCTGAAATCGCATGTGAGAGCGTTTTAACTTAGGTTTTATTTTTGACCTGTAGGCTAGAGTTTTCGCTTATAGATTTTTCTCTTAAAAATACAATAGTCAGGATCTCTTTTGGCCAAGCACTATCTTTACTGTCAGTTAAGTCAATTAAATGGATTGGGAGCCGGTACATACCGGCAATTTTTGGTTCACACACCACGCATCTAAAGATAAAAGCTCAAAATCCATGATTTATAAGGCGTACAGACGATTAATTATGATGAAGAATCTGATACCAAAAAATAGAAAGAAAAGTAGTTAAGTTATTGGTTTATATATAAATTAAATGATACCGCTGATGATACCAACAAAAGGCACTTTTTACACTTTAAGTTGTTGTTTAATAAATAGTTTTTTTGGTATCACTTGTACTGTTAGAATGATACCAGAATTATCTATTTTAATGTTAATTATCAATATATTAAGTGGTATCAAAATATTCTCATAGTAAATGAATAACGATTTTGTCATCTTTACCAGTCGTTACGATAGAAAAACTGGCACATGACTGTACTGTTTTGACTTAAAAATGAGTTCCAGAAAGTGTACACGCAAGAATTGATTAAATATTTGATTTATATTGATTCGCATGTGTACACCTATGTATACATTAAATGACAGTAAGTTTCTAAAATCATTGAAAATATGCTGTACACATAGGGTATACAAGCAATGTACACGCTTTATGCATTAATTCAGGTATAACATATTGAAATTTATTACAAATAAGCGTGTACAGCTAAAGGGTGAAGTGTTATGTCAACAGAATTGGTCAACTCGGCAAGTATCCTTAGTTTTCCTCGGCCATGTGATTTCTGTGAATTAAAGGAAAATGTTCAAAAATTTGCAGGGTTAATGCTTTGTGGAAATTGTCAGGAAAGCATCCGGATCACCAATCCTGGCATGTTTGAAGCCAATGGTCAGATTGAACAAAAAGCCCAGGATTAACCTGGGCTGCGTATAAGAGATTTTATGTTAAATAATCTCAAAAAATGTAAAGCATATTAATAAAAAAACTGATATTTATCGGGGTTTGGTTATTTCCAAATTGGATGCTTATGCCAGTCCAAGGGGAGTGTTGTAAACTTTGTGATATCTCCTAACGGAAAATTTTTTTCTAAAAGACAATATATTGAATCTTTCCAATCTTTAGCGTGACCCGTAGGCTCTAGTAATCTAGCAATGACAATAATTAGGGCATACAGCCCACCATTTGTATGCTCAGATATTTGTAGTTCTGTAGCAGCATCAGCAGTAAGTACATCCTTAACTTTTCTATTCCAAAGCCTGCCATGATGAGCACAAACATTACGATATTTATTAATTAAGAATAAATGACTGTTTAAGTTTTCCTTATCTATATGAATATATGGAGATGGTGAACTTGATGATGTCGTACCAATATTGAAACTATCACTTATTAAATGCTTATGTGATGATTTAAGGTGTTTGTAAATTTTTCTTAAAGTGCCGAAACTTACAATTTCAGTTAGCACCCAAAATGGTAGTTTTGGGTGGTCATCATAAGTATCATTATAAGTATTCTTAAAGTGACTAATAAAGTCTTCGCCTTTAGCACGGGATATTTCAGTGTTGATACCTTTCATCAACCCCTGATAGTCGATACCTTTCAAATTTCTACGTGATCGCATGTAGAACAGTGATTGATCATACATAGCGAATGCATCATTGTTGATACCCGGTATATGATAGGCGACCTGAGTTCTTAGAAATGTTTCTATATCAGTAATTGCTTCAAAAATTAGTTTACGTAATTGATAGTCGAACTCATAAATTTGTATAACTTCTTCAAAAGTATGACCTGATTCGAATTTACCTAACTTTTTAGTACTATCATTTGGATCTCGTTGTCTGAATAAATGCCAATAAGCACTAAGTCGATAATAGTTGTAACTGATTAAACATTTTTTAGCGTAATTTTCATTATGAATGATCAGTCCATTGACTTTAAGTTTTTCAATTTGTTGATCTAATGTTAGATAGCTTTTGTTGTATGGGATCAACAAGGAACTTTTCTCCAGACGAAAAAAAACCGCTTAGTAGGCAATATATCGATAACTCGATATATATATGTCAAGAATGTTGACAGAGGCGAAGCGGTATCTAATTAATATACTAGATAGTATATACTAAATAGTAAAGCATTTTTTCATATATATTTAATATTTAAAAGATTATTTTTAAAAGTAAGTATCTAATAAGGGGTAAAGTGCTATGAAACATCCAGAAATTAAACCATATGATTGGATAAGGGTAGGTAATCGTAACTGCGTTGTTATGAATATTTATCCTAGCAACTCTCCTTTTGGAGTATGTAAAGTTGTATTCAATCCACAAAAACCTACTACTCATGACGTTGATTGGAATGGTCAACAATGGTTTTTCCCTGAACGTCCTGATTTTGGAGGATATGGTAGAGATGGATGTCCATTTGTTCGAAAGCTAAAACAAGGAATATAAATTAAGTGAAATTAATATGGATAATACCTTGAAAAATAAAATAATAAATAGATATATAGAGTTCCAATACTTTATAAGATGAATAAATGAAAATTGAATTAACAGATAAAGAGCGTTTATTTCTAGCTAATCAGCATGAAATTTTAGGTCATTTAAATACGGATAATTCGGATTATCACTTTAAGTTAGCTGAACAGCTACGAGATGGTCATGAGTGGCTATACTCTCAAAGTTTTGATTACTTCTCTGAAAACTTACCATCGGAAGATGCTGACCTTGTTTTAGATATCCTACAGGTCTATGAACTAATTGGTGATACTTACAGTCGATTGTCTGATAAAAGTGGTATTTCAGATACTCAAGTAAAGTTCCCAGGTTTTGATGGGAATAATGAGCCTGAGTTTATGAGTTTTGTTGATGCTCTGGAAAAAGATAATCGCTATGTTGATGTGATCCAAGCAGGCAACAGAAACTCACATTCAGCTAAAGTTCATGTATATGAACGAATGATTGCTAAATGGCAAGAGCTTGGTAAGCCTTATACCTTAACTAAGGAACAGCTAATCGAGATTTTAGAGGCATAATTAAGAGTGCCTAAAATTAATATAATACACGTTATGTGAAGTTTAAAATTGAGACTATATCCTTAATTTTTATTTATTTTTTAAAATTTAAGACCTAGGCCAATGCCTAGGTTTTTTTATTTCGTATAACAACCATTATGTTAAGTGGAGGCTTTCACAGTTGAAATTTAGTATTTAAGTATTCGATAAAGCCCTCAATTTTCTTAATCACGTATAAGCAGATATACAAAGGACTCAGATTATCTTGCTGAGCTTTCTGTACTCTATACTTCGCCCTTTCTAAGACAGCAATTACATAGGGTATAGAGCTTTTTAGAATTTTGTTAGAATCTTTTTTTGAATACAGATAACAATCAATTTTTTCAAAAGGCCCATCATTGACCAATATTTCCAATATAGTGTCGCTAATGGATTTACTTATTGATTGCTCCATATGTTCAAATTCATATGAATGTAGAGCTTGTGCTATAACTATTTGAAGATTCTTCATTATGATTATTTAATGTTAGCCAATTTTGATCCTAGCATTATCTCCTGAAAAGAAAAAGCGTATAAAACCTAAAGTAAACATTGAGTTATTTTTATTCTTCATTATGAAAAGTTAAAAAAATGATTCTAGGGCCAGAGCTGACTTGGAATTTAATGGCGTTAAAGTACCTGCTGGTCATGTCCATGCAACATTAATGGCCGCTTTTGAATTTGCATATGCTCAAGTAATATCAACTGAAGATTATGTTGGCTAAAGCTTAAGATTTCCTAAAATTAACATAATACACCTTATACGAAATGCTATTTTTATTCTGATATAAATCATAATCTTATCGTATATAAAAAAGCCCAATCACTACCGATTGGGCTTTTTACGTGAATAGTCGTGTTCCACGTCTATTCTTTGATCAATGTTCCACACTTTTGATTAGCTCAGTTGAATAATGCCCTTAGCCATTCGGCAAGAAAAACCGGCTTAACCACCCTCTTTTCGGCTGCTCCGGTTCAACATGCTCCGGCACCGGAATACGCTTATTTTCTGTTTCGACCAGAGTAGTCAATCCGTCATGTTTAGCTTCTGCTGTGTCCGGTTCTGGAGCTGTTTTGGTCATGCTTGGTTGCAACGGTTCTTGATCGGTAAACGTAGTCATATTGGTTTTTGGGGCTTCTAATAGACGTTGCATTGCCTCAATTTGTTCGTCCTTAACATGTAACTGATCATTCTTAGCTTTTAATTCATCTCGTTGAAATTTCTCACGGTCATGAGCCTGTTCTAGCTGTTTTTGAAGCATGTGAACCTGTTGTTCAAGCAAGTGAACTTCTGACAACTTTCGTGTTTCGGTTGTCTGTGAACTGTTCACATGTTTAGATGGTTCACCAAAGACTCGAATAGCTTCAGAAAGATCAATTTTACCATCGCTATTCTTACTTAAATTACCTTTATTTATTTGTTTATAAACGGCTTGACGAGTCATTCCATAGAGGTTTGAAAGTTCGATAACAGATAGTGATTTCATGTTGTAATTTAGGTTGTCTATTATGTGAACTAAGATACATTAAGAAACAGTCAACCGCTACATACACAATCAAACCTCACCCTTTAAAACCTAAATTCCTAAGATGAGGAATAAATTGCTTTTGTTGTATTGGATCTCTAAGCATTTCTTTTATTCTTGATGCCAGTACATCATAGCTTTCTCCTTGAGCTGCTAAATGCGATAGCTCATGTAAGCGAGAAAGCTGATTGCCAAACATATTGATTTGAGCGTCTGTTAGTTTATAAACCTTATCTTGTTCGTTATGTTGATTAATACTTTTTGATTTTTCTTTAAATGAAAAAAGAATATGGGTGACTTTACGACCAGTTTTTTTCTGCTCATAGGAAACGCTTAATGGGCTGCATTCATTTATTTGGTCTACAGCAGTATCAATTACCCGTTTTTTGAAATCTGCAAATAGTGGGTATTTTTTGCCAAGCTCCAACATGCTTCGTAAGCTCTCAACAGAGATTTCACGCTTACCTATTTGTCTGTATTGCACCAATAATTCATAAATACGAATACCATATCCACTATTGATCCCAGCAATATCTGATAGAGCATACTTAGTAAATTCTCTACTTAAATTAGATATGAAGGGCAAGATAGGTTTTGAAAAACGAATACCAATGATACTTTGACTATCCAAAAACTGGATCTCTTGTACCCACCTCATTTTTATAGATTTATCATCAATACTAAGATTAATAGATCTTTCATAAAGTCTATTAATACCTTCTTTTAAGTCTCTGTATGCGGTTTTTTCATGTACTCCTAATAGCTGTAGTTCATTAACGCTTACA
>NZ_JAVIMC010000114.1:0-1165 GCF_031196995.1 Acinetobacter sp. 12966 | reverse complement strand
AAGTGAAAATCGTACTTTTATACATAAACTTAAAACATGATGGGGTGTTAAATGGATAGTAAACAATATACTTACCGTGTTAAATGGTCAGCTGAAGATAATGGGTATGTTGGAGCCTGTAAATTATTTTGTGTAAGTTCCATTTTTTATAAATGATCTTTTAATCGATCATCGAACTGAATCGTAAACCAATTCATTGCTAAACGCCAATTTTGAATTGGCATCGTCCATTTCTTCGCAGCATTTGATGTTGCTAAGTAAATGACCTTCTTTACTGAGTCATCAGATGAAAAGATTTTCCTTTTCTTCGTTGAATGGCGTATTACGCTATTCAACGACTCAATCGCATTTGTTGTATAAATCGCATGACGTATTTCGGCTGGATAGCTAAAGATCGTTCGGATATTTTCCCAATTGGCCCGCCAGGATTCTCCAATTTTGGGATACTGGTGATTCCATTGATCACAGAAGATGTCTAGGGACTTTAAAGCATTTTCCTCTGTACTTGCCTGATAAATCGCTTTCAGACCCGACGTAACAGCCTTGTAGTCTTTCCAGCTTACAAATCTCAGGCTATTGCGTACAACATGCACAATACACAGTTGAATATCAGTATGAGGGTAAACAGAGGCTATCGCGTCAGGAAAGCCTTTTAATCCATCTACACAGGCAACAAGAATGTCCTGTACTCCTCGATTTTTTAGCTCTGTCATGACTGACAGCCAGAATTTGGCACCTTCTGTCTGAGCAATCCACATACCCAGTAATTCTTTTTGCCCATCCATATTGATGCCTAAAGCAAGGTATACGGACTTGTTAATCACATTGGAGTGCTGACGGACTTTGACAACAATACAGTCAAGATAGACAACAGGATAAAGGCTATCTAAGGCTCTATTTTGCCACTCAGTCACTTGCTCAATCACAGCATCGGTAACTTTGCTGATGAGAGATGCTGACACATCGGCATCGTACATTTCTTTGAAGAAGGCTACAATTTCCCTATTAGTCATTCCTTTTGCATACAGTGAGAGGATTTGGTCATCCATACTGGTGATGCGTGTTTGGTGCTTTTTGATAATTTGTGGCTCAAATGAACCTTCTCGATCACGGGGAATATCTAAAGCCAGTTGTCCATCTTGAGTGGATCTGGGGTGAGCACTTA
>NZ_JAVIMC010000113.1:0-243 GCF_031196995.1 Acinetobacter sp. 12966 | reverse complement strand
TGCCGACAGGTCATTGCGGATCGGCAAGCACATGCAGTGATTCCACCAAGAAAAAATGCGAAGCCATGGAAAGATAAAAAGATGAGCTCGCTAGAACGCAATGAGTTGCTTCGAACAGTTAAACGTTTAGGAAGAACTATTTGGAAGAAATGGTCAGGCTATCATCGGCGAAGTTTGGTTGAAACCAAGATGCATTGCATCAAATTATTGGGGGATAAACTCAGTGCGAGAAATTTTCAAAGC
>NZ_JAVIMC010000112.1:0-1179 GCF_031196995.1 Acinetobacter sp. 12966 | reverse complement strand
AAGTTTGAACGTAATAAGCCACACGTAAACGTGGGCACAATCGGTCACGTTGACCATGGTAAAACAACTTTAACTGCTGCGATTGCAACAATTTGTGCAAAAACTTACGGCGGTGAAGCGAA
Organism: Acinetobacter sp. 12966; assembly: GCF_031196995.1. Classification (NCBI taxonomy): domain Bacteria; kingdom Pseudomonadati; phylum Pseudomonadota; class Gammaproteobacteria; order Moraxellales; family Moraxellaceae; genus Acinetobacter; species Acinetobacter sp. 12966. The sequence continues at coordinate 1,057 of NZ_JAVIMC010000112.1, read as the reverse complement.
AGATTACTCACAAATCGACTCAGCACCTGAAGAAAAAGCACGTGGTATTACAATTAATACTTCACACGTAGAATACGATTCTCCAATTCGTCACTACGCGCACGTTGACTGCCCGGGCCACGCCGATTACGTTAAAAACATGATTACTGGTGCTGCTCAGATGGACGGCGCGATCCTTGTGTGTGCTGCGACTGACGGTCCAATGCCACAAACTCGTGAACACATCCTTCTTTCTCGTCAGGTTGGTGTACCTTACATCATCGTATTCTTAAACAAGTGTGACCTTGTTGATGATGAAGAATTACTTGAATTAGTAGAAATGGAAGTTCGTGAACTTCTTTCTACTTATGACTTCCCAGGTGATGACACTCCAGTTATCCGTGGTTCTGCGCTTAAAGCGTTGGAAGGCGATGCTGGTCAATATGGTGAGTCTTCAGTTCTTGCTCTTGTTGAAGCGCTTGACTCTTACATCCCAGAACCAGAACGTGCTATCGACAAAGCATTCTTAATGCCAATCGAAGACGTATTCTCAATTTCTGGTCGTGGTACTGTAGTAACAGGCCGTGTAGAAGCTGGTATCGTTAAAGTTGGTGAAGAAGTAGAGATCGTTGGTATTAAAGATACAGTTAAAACAACTGTAACTGGCGTAGAAATGTTCCGTAAACTTCTTGACGAAGGCCGTGCAGGTGAGAACTGTGGTATCTTACTTCGTGGTACTAAGCGTGAAGACGTACAACGTGGTCAAGTACTTGCTAAACCAGGTACAATCAAGCCGCACACTAAATTCGACGCAGAAGTATACGTACTTTCTAAAGAAGAAGGTGGTCGTCACACTCCATTCTTAAATGGTTACCGTCCACAGTTCTACTTCCGTACAACTGACGTAACTGGTGCAATCCAATTACAAGACGGCGTTGAAATGGTTATGCCAGGCGACAACGTTGAAATGTCAGTAGAATTAATCCACCCAATCGCAATGGACCCAGGTCTACGTTTTGCGATCCGTGAAGGTGGTCGTACTGTAGGTGCTGGTGTTGTTGCGAAAGTAACTGCATAA
>NZ_JAVIMC010000111.1:3196-12667 GCF_031196995.1 Acinetobacter sp. 12966 | reverse complement strand
TGACTCCGTCTATACCGATGGAGCTTATGATACCAAACAGTGCCGACAGGTCATTGCGGATAGGCAAGCACATGCAGTGATTCCACCAAGAAAAAATGCGAAGCCATGGAAAGATAAAAAGATGGGCTCGCTAGAACGCAATGAGTTGCTTCGAACAGTTAAACGTTTAGGAAGAACTATTTGGAAGAAATGGTCAGGCTATCATCGGCGAAGTTTGGTTGAAACCAAGATGCATTGCATCAAATTATTGGGGGATAAACTCAGTGCGAGAAATTTTCAAAGCCAAGTCAATGAGATTCATGCACGTATGGCAGTATTAAATAAATTTACGGACTTAGGCAGACCACATACCCGAGTTGTCACTTAAATTTGAGTAGATATGAGAAGTCTTAACTTTTAAATCTTTGTGCAACAAAGCCGTTTTAAAAGATTAATATTAAATAAAATTTTTGTCATCTCAGCATAGACTATATATTTCGAGAAGATCTCAAAATTACATTTTTGTCATTTTTAAAAATAATTAATTAATAGTGCTAAAATTTTTAAGAGAGACAGAGAATAACCAAAAATTTCATCAGTTTAGTAGTCAAATTCCTAGACTCTGTTCAGTACTAAAACATAGCTTTTACTTCCAAATTATTTAAAGGAAAAAATTATGATGAAATTCAAAAACATTTTTTTGGGCTTATGTATCGCAGCCGCGTCATTGAATACATTTGCACAGCAATCCGATGAACACAAAGATCACCACCCTGAAAAAACAGCACCATCTGCAGTAACAATTAAGCAAACAGTTACCAGCACCACTGCTACAGATAAAATGGCTGCAATGGATCAACACATGAAGGCGATGCAAGCCATGCATGAGAAGATGATGGCTGCAAAAACCCCACAAGAACGTCAGAAACTTATGGCTGAGCACATGAAACTCATGCAAGGAGGTATGAGTATGATGAAACAGATGGGCAGCCAAAGCATGAATGCAAATATGGCTGACCGTCAGCAGATGATGGAAAAACGTATGGACATGATGCAATCCATGATGCAGATGATGATGGACTGTATGCCTCCGTCAGCAACTAAATAGTTACCCATGAATTAGGGGAAAGCACCATGAATCACCAACACCAAGAAAATAATTCAGTACCTAACTTTTGGTCTACACGTTATGCCATTGGTCTAATCGTGCTGGGTGGTATCGCAGCTTATTTTCTATTAACGGAACATTTAGCCCACGTTATCGGTGCTTTGCCTTATTTATTCCTTTTAGCGTGTCCACTGATGCATATTTTTATGCATGGTGGTCATGGGCATAACCACTCGCAGCAAAAAAAATCCGATATATCTGATAACAAAAAATAGCTCTTATCAGGAGATCCATCATGAATCATGCGGAATCGGCTTATGGTTTATGGACGCTGGTTATCATTAACTCAGCAGTTTTTATCATGTTCGCTTTCAGTTTTTTTAGACCTTCCACTGCGCGCGATTGGCGTACATTTGGGGCCTTTTCGGCTTTTATCATTGCTCTATTTGTCGAAATGTATGGTTTTCCTTTAACCATTTACCTGTTATCTGGTTGGCTTCAAACTCGCTTCCCTCAACTTGACTTACTTTCTCATAATGCAGGTCACTTGTGGTCAACGCTATTAGGTGAAAAAGGTGATCCACATTTTGGCATTTTGCATATCGCCAGTTACGTTTTCTTGGGCTATGGATTTTACCTGTTATCAACGTCATGGCACGTGCTGTACAACGCGCAACGTCAGCATTCTTTAGCGATCACAGGCCCTTATGCACGTATACGTCACCCACAATACGTGGCTTTTGTGATGATCTTGCTGGGTTTTTTATTGCAATGGCCAACTTTACTGACACTGATTATGTTTCCAATCCTACTCTTAATGTACAGCCGCTTGGCAATTAAGGAAGAGGCTGAAATGAGTAAACAGTTTGGCGCTGTCTATGACAGCTATGCTCAACAGACTCCGAGATTTATTCCAAAATTCGGCCATAAAACCACTTTACCATAAGAGAATTATTTATGTCAGATCAAAAAAATCATAACCAGGACCATATGGCACAGGCTACAACAGACGTACTGAAAGACCCAGTCTGTGGTATGACCGTCACTGAAGAATCGAAATACCATGAGGAATTTAAGGGGAAAACTTACTTTTTTTGCAGTGATAAATGTCAATCAAAGTTTCATAGCAGCCCGGTGCAATATATCGCTAAACCCGCAACGACGACTGCCGATGCACATACACAGCATCATCAGACTGTTCAACACGTTAATGCGGCAAGCACAACAGGTACGACCATCTATACATGCCCAATGCATCCAGAAATCAGGCAAGATCATCCTGGAAACTGTCCTAAATGCGGAATGACACTGGAGCCACTCATTCCTGAATTAGAGGAAGATGAGAATCCGGAGTTACGTGATTTCCGCCGACGCTTCTGGTGGACACTGCCATTGACCATCATCGTGACTTTTTTGGCGATGTTTGGTCATCAAATGAACCTGTTCAATATGGCTGTTCAGAGCTGGATTGAACTGGTGTTGTCACTCCCAATTGTACTTTGGGCAGGTTGGCCATTTTTTTCCCGGGGTTGGCAATCGGTTGTGAATCGCAGCCCGAACATGTGGACGCTGATTGGTTTGGGCACTGGAGCTGCATTTATTTATAGTGTGGTCGCAACCATTGCACCGCAAATCTTCCCAGACTCATTTATTTCCATGGGTCGTGTCGCTGTTTACTTTGAAGCTTCAGCGGTCATCATTTCATTGACCCTACTGGGACAAATATTGGAGTTAAAAGCACGTTCGCAAACTTCTGCTGCAATTAAGTCACTCCTTGGGCTCGCTCCTAAAACAGCTCGCCGAATCCTGCCTGATGGAACTGAAGAAGATGTTCCTCTAACGCATGTCCATGTAGGAGATTTACTCAGAATTCGCCCAGGTGAAAAAGTGCCTGTGGATGGTGTAATCACTGAAGGAAGTAGTTCAGTGGATGAATCGATGCTGACAGGTGAACCTTTACCTATCACTAAACGCATCGGTGATAAAGTCATTGGTGCTACCCTGAATACCAATGGTTCCCTAATCATGCGTTCAGAGAAAATTGGTTCAAGTACCATGTTATCCCAGATCGTACAGATGGTGGCGCAAGCTCAACGATCGAGAGCACCAATGCAACGCATGGCTGATCAGGTTGCAGGTTGGTTTGTCATGGCTGTAGTAGCCATTGCCTTGCTTACCTTCTTTGGATGGGGACTGTTCGGCCCAGAAGAGTCGAGCTGGGTTTATGCATTAATCAATGCTGTGGCAGTACTCATTATTGCCTGTCCTTGTGCACTAGGCTTGGCAACTCCAATGTCTATCATGGTTGCAACGGGTCAAGGTGCTACTCATGGTGTGTTGTTCCGCGATGCAGCAGCCATTGAGAATCTACGCAAGATTGACACACTAATCATCGATAAAACAGGTACGTTAACTGAAGGACGCCCTGTATTCGATCGTGTGGTTGCCGCATCAGGTTTCGATGAATCTGAAGTATTACGTTTAGCCGCCAGTCTTGATCAAGGCAGTGAACACCCGCTAGCCGAAGCGATTGTAAACGCAGCACACGAACGTGGCCTGCCTCTTGAAACACCAGATAATTTTGAATCAGGCTCAGGGATTGGTGTTCGAGGTCAAGTGGGCGATCGTCAGTTAGCTTTGGGCAACACAGCACTGATGGAGCAATTAGGTATCTCGGTACAATCTCTGATTCCGCAAGCCGAAGAGCTGCGTTCAGAAGGTGCAAGTGTGATGCATCTAGCCATCAATGGTGAATTGGCCGGCCTGCTTGCAGTATCCGATCCCATCAAAAAAAGTACCCCTGAAGCACTTGCCACCCTGAAGGAAGCTGGACTACGTATCGTGATGGCAACAGGAGATGGTCTCACCACTGCCCGTTCAGTCGCATCACGTCTGGGTATTGATGAGGTACATGGTGAAGTTAAACCCGCAGATAAACTCGAACTTGTCAGCAAATTGCAGAAGCAAGGTCGCATCGTGGCAATGGCCGGCGATGGCATCAATGATGCACCAGCCTTGGCTAAAGCTGATGTCGGTATCGCTATGGGGACCGGAACTGATGTCGCAATGAATAGTGCTCAAGTTACCTTGGTCAAGGGAGATTTACGCGGTATCGCGGTTGCCCGTTCACTTTCGGAAGCTACTGTTGGCAACATGAAACAGAACCTCATGTTTGCTTTCCTTTATAATGCCTTGGGTATCCCAATAGCAGCTGGCGTACTCTACCCATTTACCGGTTGGTTGTTGTCACCCATGATTGCGGCCTTGGCCATGAGTTTTAGCTCCGCTTCAGTGATCACCAATGCCCTTCGCCTGCGACATAAAAAGCTATGATAGAGAGTCTTTTTCTTCCACCAGATGTATCAGGCCTGATTGCAGCACTTGCCATCGGCCTGCTCATTGGTTTAGAACGAGGATGGAATGATCGTGAACTGCCAGAAGGCAGCCGAGTAGCAGGCCTACGTACCTTCACATTGACAGGATTACTCGGAGGAGTGCTCGGTCATTTACAGCCAAACTTTGGGCCTTGGCCACTAGTCGCAGCCGTATTAGGGCTTTCCCTTTTACTTACGGTATCCTACGCGCGTACCGCAAAAATTTCCGGTAATTTAAGCGCTACCACGACGATCGCGATGCTGTTGACATTAGTTTTAGGTGCATATGCATCCCATGGTAATGTTACTTTAGCATTAACCGCGGCTGTCATCGTGGCTGTATTTTTGGATCTCAAGCCAACCTTACATGGTTGGTTACGCTTGATCGAACATCGTGAATTAACCGCATCCCTGCAGTTACTGGTACTTTCTGTCGTTATATTACCTTACTTACCCAATACGGGTATGGGACCTTTTGCTGCATTAAATCCTTACCAGTTATGGTGGGCAGTGATCCTGATTACCGGACTCTCTCTGGCAGGTCATTTTGCCATGCGGCTCACCGGTTCAGAAAGAGGCATACTCTGGACAGGTCTATTGGGTGGTTTGGCATCTTCTACAGCTGCAACTGTCGCACTGGCACGCTATACACGCCAGCACCCCGTCATGGTCAGTGCTGCTATTTCTGGAACATTGGCTGCCTGTGGCATCATGTTTTTTCGTATGGTTGTGCTGATAGGCGTCATTGAGCCAGCATTGCTAAGCACTTTTGGTGGTGCAATGATGATTGCGGGAATCCTTCTGCTGGGTATGGCATTGTGGAGACAACGCCAAATTACCAGCGCTGAAAACAACGATCGAACAATAGAAGCAATGGCTCCTTTTGATCTTGGGACAGCATTCAGCTTCGCTGCTTTCCTGGCTGTCATGGCAGTCTTGGTCCCGGCAGCAAAACAATGGTTGGGCACCAGCGGCATCTTCGTATTATCGACTATTTCTGGGCTAGCAGACGTAGATGCTATTTTAGTCTCACTTGCCCGCCTGCATAGTACTGAAGGCTTAACAACAAATGTGGCTGCTGTCGCGCTAGGGCTGGCCACACTGAGCAACATGTTAAGCAAAGCGACAATTGCATGGATGACAGGGGGGGCACAGTTTGGCCGAGCTATCATATTTGGCTACACAATTGCCATGATAGGTGCTGGCGTAGCTCTGGCTCTCAGTTTGAGCTTTATGTAAGGTCAACTCGGGTAAATGGAAGATGTTCAAAAAATGAGTTAAAATGATTCCCCTTGCATGGATTCACTTTGAAAAACAATGGTAAAAATGATTCGACCATTGAGGGATTCAGCCTGGATGGTCGCCCCAAGCATATCAAGAATAGATTTTGTTATCGCGAGCCCTAAGCCGGTTCCTTCTTCTGTTCTTTGTCTAGATGCATCTGTTCGATAAAATCGATCAAATAACCTGGATAGTTGTTCAGGAGAGATTTCAGGGCCTTCATTTTCAATTGAAAATATCGTGTTATCTAAATTCTGTTGAAGTTTTATGCGTATTGTAGAATTCTTATTTCCATATTTAACTGCATTAGATAATAGATTGCTGAGTGCTCGACGTAACATAGCAGGATCACCTTTGACATTTCCAGATCCTGTTTGTTGAAGCGTCATATTTTTTTCGGCAGCTAGCGCATCATAGAAATCAAATAAGGCTGTAACTTCTTTAACCAGGTCAATATTCTGTAAGTTCTGTAATTTTAGGCCATGTTCTGCTTTTGCCAAGAAAAGCATATCGGATACCATTCGAGCCAAACGTTCTAATTCTTCTAAATTAGAAAATAGTACTTCTTGATAGGTACTGGTATCTCGTTTACGGGCAAGACATACTTGAGTTTGAGTCATTAAGTTATTAATCGGTGTTCTAATTTCATGCGCTAAATCAGATGAAAAATCGGAAAGCCTTTCTAAAGCTGATTCTAGTCTGTCGAGCATATCATTGAAGGCAATTGCTAATGATTTTAGTTCTGTTGGTGTGTGCTCAACTTCTAAACGTTCTGAAAGATGTTGGGCAGAAATGCCTTCTGCGACCTTAGCCATTTTTTGCACGGGTCTTAAACCTCTCCAGGTTGCAAACCAGCCTAAAAACATTAAACAAATCGTACCGGCTAAACCAATGTAAAAAAGTTGACGCTTAAAATCATTTAAAAAATGTAGATGTTCAGATGTATCGATCCCCACAATAATGCGTACAGATTGTATTTCAGTATTTTTGTTTATATCCGTGTTGTAGATCATGCCACGATAGGTCTTATTCTTAATTTTCCATTTAATCCAAGGGTTATTTGCTGACTTGATTAACTGTTGAGTATTAATGATTGAAGATGCTGAACTAAATAAAATCTGACCTGCCGGTCGTTCTATTTGGACCAAAAGATCATGGTGTCCAACTAAAGCATCTTTCAAATATAGATCAAGTTCTGGAGAATTTTTAGGATGCTGTTGGAGAAGATTCTGAATAAGCTGGATTTTACCTTCTAATTGGGTACGATCTTGCGTTTCAAAATGATGCATCACTAATTTATGGATGAAAAACCCCATCATAATGAGAATGCATATAGTCGATAATGAGAAAATAATACCAATACGAAAACTGATAGATTTGAATAATTTATTATTCATCTTCTACCTCTAATACATACCCCATTCCTCTAATATTTTGAATTAACTTAGGGGTAAAATTACTATCTACTTTATTTCTTAATCGTTTAATAGCGACTTCAACTACATTTGTATCACTATCAAAGTTCATATCCCAAATTTGAGATGCAATAAGTGCTCTTGGTAGAATTTCACCTCTTCTACGCATAAAAAGCTCCATAAGCGCAAATTCTTTAGCCGTCAGATCAATGCGTTGACCTGCTCGTGTTACCCGACGTTTTCTCAAATCAAGTTCTAAATCAGCAATCTTAATAATATTATTATCTTCTCTTTGTTGCCCTCGTCTAAGGAGCGTTTTTATTCGAGCTAGAAGCTCTGCAAAAGCAAAAGGCTTTACTAAATAATCATCAGCGCCTAACTCTAAACCTTTTACTCGATCTTCGATTTGATCTCGGGCGGTAAGAAAAAGAATGGGCATTGTTTTACCGCTGCTACGAATATCATTGATAATATTCCAACCATTTAGTCCAGGTAACATCACGTCTAAAATAATTAAGTCATACTCTTCAGAAAGAGCTTGATGTTTACCCGTTAACCCATCTATAACCCAGTCCGTAATATAGCCAGCTTCGGATAAACCTTGCTTGAGATAATCACCAGTTTTTTGTTCATCTTCAACTAATAGTATTCTCATTTCCGAATCCTAAGTCATTCATTAAAACTATAATAACGTTATAAAACATCTGATCGAGATAGATTACAAAAATGTCATTTTCAAGTCACTTAGATGTTCAGTGCTTCACTTTATTGTAGTAGCAAGAAATTAACTTTTAGAGAAACTTATGAAAACTGTAGTGCGTCGTAGTCTAACAATTTTAATGTGTGCTGGAACTTTAATTGCTGGTACTCAATCTTGGGCAAAAGATGTATCAACCTCAAGTGCCACTAAAACGGTAAAAGCACAGGAACCTTGTACAAAACCTTGTAAAATGGAAAAAGATGACAAGACTCAGCAAGATCATAGTCAACATCAGTCTCCTAACTCATCTGACATGTCAAAAATGGATCATTCTATGATGAATATGGACCATTCTAAAATGGATCATTCAAAGATGAATATGCCTGGTAGCAATAAATAATTTTATAAATAGCGAGAAAGAAGTATTAAAGTTTATACTAAATATTTGCTTTATTACTTCAATCTTGACCTTTCTAAAGGTGAGATAGAATGTCAAAAAAGTTAAGTCATATACTCTTAATTGGAGTTGGTTTATTTTCATCAACTTGGGTAATGGCGGCAGTTAAAGAATATGATTTAACAATCGCTGAACAAACTGTAAATATCACAGGAAAACCAGTTGAGAGAATTACTGTAAATGGTAAATTCGTTGCACCACTTCTTGAATTTGAAGAAGGTGATGAGGCCGTTATCCGTGTTCACAATAAGTTAAAAAATCAGGACTCTTCAATCCATTGGCATGGCTTATTATTACCTGGAATTATGGATGGTGTACCTGGATTTAACAAATTTAATGGCATTGCCCCTAATAAAACTTATGAATATAAGTTTAAAGTCCGCCAAAATGGTACTTATTGGTATCATTCACATAGTAAAGGACAAGAACAAGACGGTTTATATGGTGCTTTTGTTATTTATCCTAAAGATAAAACTCCACTAACAGCTGCTGAAAAAACCGATAAAGATTACGTTGTTTTGCTTTCTGATTTTCATAATTCAACAAGTGATCAAATTATGAAAAATCTTAAAAAAGAAGCAGATTACTATCAGAACCGTCGCGAAACAGTATTCGATGTATTAAAACAAGTTAAACGTGATGGATTAAAGGCAACTTGGCAAGACCGCTCTATGTGGAATCAGATGCGGATGTTGAAAACAGATATGTCCGATGTGACTGGTTATACATTTTTAATGAATGGCAAAACACCTCAGCAAAACTGGACCGGTAACTTCAAAGCTGGTGAAAAAGTTCGCCTTCGTTTTATTAATGCTTCCGCTATGTCATTCTTTGATGTACGCATTCCAAACCTAAAAATGACTGTAGTCAGTGCTGATGGTCAACCTGTAAAGCCCGTTCCTGTAGATGAGTTCCGTATTGGTACTGCTGAAACCTATGATGTCATTGTGGAACCAAAACAAGCACATTACCAAATTGAAGCTGAATCTATTGATCGTACCGGTTTTTCAGTGGGAACATTACATGAAGAAAGCAGCCCAGCAGTCAAACAAATTGAGATGCCTAAATCTCGCCCTCGTGCTTTATTAACTATGGAAGATATGGGGATGAGCCATGACATGTCATCTATGAAAGATATGAATCACGATATGTCTTCT
>NZ_JAVIMC010000111.1:0-3154 GCF_031196995.1 Acinetobacter sp. 12966 | reverse complement strand
AAAGGTATGGATCATGATATGCCGATGAATAGCGCTACTGTTAAGGCGGCTTCAGACAAGAATGATAATACCGTATTTGGATGGGCAAATGCTTCAACACCTGAAGGTAATAAAGCATTGCAATATAGTGATTTGCAATCGTTAGATCCTCAAAAAGACACTCGTGCAGCTGAACGTGAAATAGAGATCCGTCTTGGTGGAAACATGGAGCGTTATATTTGGACAATAAATGGTAAAAAATTTAATGAAGCCGACCCACTAGTGGTGAAGTATGGTGAACGTATTCGCTTAAAATTTGTCAATGACAGTATGATGGCTCACCCAATGCACTTACATGGCATGTTTATGCAGCTTGAGAATGGTCAGGATCCAAGCAATATGCCAAACAAACATACGGTAATTGTTCCACCTGGGAAAACGATAACCACTCTACTCACAGCTGATGAGTTAGGTGAGTGGGCTATTCATTGTCACCTGCTTTACCATATGAGTGCAGGAATGATGAATAAACTCATTGTAGCTCAAGTGGAAGATGGTAATTCTACAAAGACTGTTCCTCAGTCCCAAGTAAATGAGAAGGGAGTAAATCCACATGCACATCACTAATAATTTGTTTTCAAAAACAACTTTGATGATTGCGCTATTTGGATTATCAAATCTAACGTTCGCTAAAAATGAAACTCCTGTACAAGACAGTAATATTACAAAAAATATGAAAATTCTTTTACAGGAATCTGGAGGATTAAAGTATTCCCTTCAAGAGCGTTATCCAGAATATTATTCAATGGAAAATGCGGATATGGGGGATAAGAGTGTCCAGATTGCGCTTGAGAACTCTAACTCACCTCATGACAATCATCTTAAAGAACATGGTGGACAAATTTATCAAACGACAAAATTTGAAAATGAATGGATGGTTGATGAAGACGGTAAGGGCAACCTAGGAACAAAGTTTGAAACTTTAATTGGAACAGATGAAAATCGTCTATTTATTGAAGCCAATTCGGAAAAGTCAGAAAGTAATGATCCAAAATATGCTGTATCAGCACTTTATAGCCGTAACGTAGCCCCATTTTGGGATGTACAAGCTGGGGTAAGATATAGTGAAAATAAAAATAATAGCAGCAGCGATCGAGTGGATGGGGTTATTGGTATATTAGGTCTAGCTCCTTATTTCTTTGAAACACAAGCATATCTTTATGGCGGTGAGAATAATTTTTGGGGAGCAAGTTTTGAATTAGAACGTGATTTGCTTTTAACTCAGAAACTTATTACTCAACCTTATATCGAAGCAGATGTAATATTTAGCGATGATTCTAACTATGCTGCAAAATCAGGTTTATCAGAACTAAAAACTGGTATCAAAACCCGATATGAGATTACTAAGCGAATTAAACCTTTCATTGATGTTGCTTACCAATATGAAAAAGGACAGAAAGCCACTTCTATGCAAGAGGCAACAGAGTCTGAAAAGGGATGGAAATATGGTGCAGGCATCGAATTAGTTTTTTAAAATAGTATGATTTGGATTCATGAATGGTAGCTTCGGCTACTATTCATGAATTATTACTATTTATTTTCGAATCTGTAAAACTAAAAAAGCTTAATTTTTGGTCTATTTTTATGCAGTGGTTAAAAACATGCTTATCGCTGTTTTTATCGTTTGCTATTCTTTTAGTAGGATCGGCTGCTACTACTTCGTCTGTACATCATCGGTGTTTAATGCCATCTGAATAGATGCATGTGGCATAGCCGTCTTCATCGATTTGAATCCTAAAGTGGCCCTAATGATCCGCTTTAGCTTGCCATGATTACATTCGATCACGTTATTTTTATACTTAACCTGCCTGTGCTCAAGATCTGGTGGACATTTTCTTTCCCCTGCCTAGAATCTCCCAAGGGAAAGTCTCCTGATAATTCAGCGTATATCAATCCTTTCTTAGTATTTTTCTGACAGGAATTTCGTACTCTGAAAAGTTAAAACCATTAATAGGTTGCCCATTTTCATTACTAATATGCTGTACACCATAACTAAAAGATGGATTAGGTTGATTGCTAACAGCATAAGTTGATGGATCTACGAATTTAGTTTGCATTAATTTCTCTGTAAATTATGGTGTAAATAAATTTTAAAGAAGACTAACAGATCCTGAATATCTTTATAAAAGAAAAATAGAAACTTCCACTAATTTTCTCCATTTAACATAATGGCTGTTATATGAAATTCAGTGCCTCAGGCCTAAAGAACCAAGTTTATGTCTTGCAAAAACGTATCCTATAGGATACATTTTGCTTATGTACTCAATATATACCACAGAAGCCTTTGATGATTGGTTTACCAAGTTAAAAGATCAACAGGCAAAAAGACGCATACAAGTCCGAATTGATCGGGTTGAAGATGGGAACTTTGGAGATACTGAACCAGTCGGTGAAGGTGTTTCTGAGTTACGTTTCTTCTTTGGACCTGGCTATAGGATTTATTACTGCAAGCAAGGGCAAAGGGTCGTTATTCTCTTAGCAGGCGGAGATAAGTCTACGCAAAGTAAAGATATAAAACTTGCCCTACAATTAGCACAAGATTTAGAGGAGGAGCTGTAAATGGCTATCAAACTTCGTAAATGGGATAGTGCTGAGCATCTTAAAACAGAAGAAGATATGCAAGCTTACCTACAAGCCTGTATCGATGAATCTAATGGTGATGCTGCATTCATTGCTAAAGCTTTAGGTAACATTGCTAAAGCTAAAGGAATGGCTCAATTATCACGAGATACAGGTCTAGGCCGAGAAAGTCTTTACAAAGCACTTTCTGGTGATGTTAACCCTAGTTTTGATACTGTGATTAAAGTTGTAAAAGCACTGAATTTACGCTTAGCAATTTAAAAAAAGTTATTTAAAAATGGAGCTTTAAGCTCCATTTTTAAATTTCATATAAGGTGTATTATGTTAATTTTAGAAAATATTAATAATTAGAAAAGAAAAATGCAGATCTCAAGATCTGCGTTTTTTTCAAGAAAGTATTTAAAGCCTTCTAGAGAATTTTTCTCTATCAGAGAGGCTTTGTTGCACAAACCTATCTCTAAAGGCTTATTCCACAATATAATTTTCAAATGAATAAGTCGACACCTAAAATTTATCGCACAACCAATTGGTCTTC
>NZ_JAVIMC010000110.1:0-5699 GCF_031196995.1 Acinetobacter sp. 12966 | reverse complement strand
CACCCAACCGGGTGCTTTTTTTATGGTCGGTCCAATGATGGATTGGACAACGAAAAACTACCGCTTCCTAGCGGTTTTTTTATTTTCTGGAGATATTAATGGAACCTGTTTCAACTAGCGGTTTAACAGCATTATTAAAATTTTATGGGGCAGCAATTATGGTGACTTTAGCAGTCGCTTTAGTCGCAGCAGTTGTATTGATGACACGTATGCCGCGCTCACCACAAGAATGGGCCGTAGGTTTGATTTGTACAGTTGTATCAAGTTTAGCTGGTGGCTCTTTCATTATTGTGAAGTGGGGACTACATGAATGGATTACAGATATTTGGGGAATGATTGCACTAGGTGGCTTCTTCTTTATTTGTGGTATTCCCGGTTGGGCTTTGGTCCGATGGATCTTCAACTTTATTGACAAACAAGAGGGTAAAACGATTGTCGAAGTAATTAAAGAAGTTAAGAAAGCCAAAAGAGATGTCGAAAACAGTTAATACCGCCTTCGGGCGGTTTTTTTATATCTGAAGGAAACCGAAATGAACATTGAAAAATATCTTGATGAATTAATTCAGCGTGAGGGCGGGTACGTAAATAACCCAGCAGATCGCGGCGGTGCAACTAAGTATGGAATTACTGAAGCAGTTGCTCGAGCAAATGGATTCAAAGGTAGTATGCGAGATTTACCTCTGGATGTGGCCAAAGCAATTTATCGCAAAAACTATTGGACTGCTCCACGTTTTGATCAGGTTAATGCAATTTCCTCTGCGGTAGCTGAAGAGCTTTTAGATACTGGTGTGAATTGCGGTACCGGCTTTGCAAAACCTCTTTTACAACGAGCTTTGAACTTACTAAACAACCAAGGAAAAGCTGGATATGCAGATTTAGAGGTTGATGGTGTTTATGGATCTGAAACTCTTAGAGCTCTAAAAACCTATCTGTCAAAACGAGGGAAGGAGGGAGAAAAAGTCCTGGTGCGTGTTCTTAATATCATGCAAGGGCAACGCTACATTGAAATCTGTGAGCGTAATCCAAAGCAGGAGCAGTTTTTCTATGGCTGGATCGCCAACCGAGTTGTTATATGAAAGTCTTTCATTGCAGACGTTCAAATATTGCTTTCACAATTACATTGCTGTGCATTCTATTTTCAGGATGCTCAGCTCATACGATCAATAACAATGTCAGTGTAGGAATTTGCGTAAAAGCCCTCGGATGAGGGCCCTAATTTTTTAAAAAGAAAAACCTTTAGATAAATCTAGAATTTGAATATTTAAAAGTTTGCTGATTTGTTCTTGTTTAACTTGATCGTCCTTATTGTCTTCTGTCCATTGCCTTAAAGCTGCCAGAATCTCTTTACCAAACTCGCTAACCTGAAGTTGAAGTGTTTTATTCATTACATTCCTGTGCATGCTGAAATTATTTGAACTAGGTTGAATAAACTTAAACTTTTCTAAGGTTTCTTGTGCATTTTGTCCTGTTATTTCATCACTACCTTCGTGAAGATATGCGCATCTTAATGCATAAAAATCTGCACCACTTAGAAAGGTATATTCCGTCTGATCAGCTCCAATTTTGCGTGTGTAAACAGATTTAAGATATTTATTAAACCAATTAATCATTCTCTTTTTTGAAGATTTTTCGTTAGGTTCATCTATTTTCCCACAAATATCTGGTAAAGAAAGCGAAATAAATAATACTGAATACCAGTTTTCTGTTTGAATTGATGTTTCTAATGCATTAATGAAATGATTCATTATTATTCCTTTTATAATTTATGAGTTTGAATATTAGCTTTTTATTACTAATAATTCATCAAGTTTAAAAGGATTTCTACTCAACTTATCCCTACTCATCGACCAGTTTCGACCCGGCACAAAACATGGCCCGACACCAACCTTTTTCTTTCCAAATTTGATGTGAATACCATCTATAGCCTGCATTAAACATTCCTTTTTCTCTATATGTTTAAAGTCAGTTAACAAGTCATAAGTATGGCCAGACTTTGGCTCTAAACCTGTCAGCACTACGCCGCACTTCTTATATTTAATTCCTTCTTTGTAGATATCGTTTAACATCCTCGTAGCTGCTTTTACAAAATCTAGCGCGCAATCCGTAGGCTCAGAAAACGAACCTGTGATTGATTTGTTGTAGAACGGCACATTGGCATCGAAAGGGTTTGACTGTACAAAAGCAATCATACATCCACATAGCAGCCCTTCATCTCTCAACCGCTTACATGCATCTTGAGCATACATTGAGATAGCTTCTTTTAGATCCGTTAATTCAGTTACGCGACCACCGAAAGACCTAGAGGCAACAATCTGTTTTTTGGATGGGGGAGTATGCTCGATCTCAATACATGAAATACCCTGTAATTCGTAAATGGTTCTTGCCATCACAATTGAAAACTTCTTTTGCATCTCGCGCGGCTCAGCACAAGCTAGATCAAGCACTGTATTGATACCCATAGATTGAAGCTTTTTAGAATGCTTACGGCCAACGCCCCAAACTTCAGATACTTCAATTAATGAGAAATAATATTCTTTATTGCAGGGATCCATATTCACTAAATCACAAACGCTGTTAAAGCCGGGATTCTTTTTAGCAATATGATTTGCAATCTTTGCTTCTGTTTTACTTCTGCCAATACCGACACAAACGGGCAAACCAAGCCATTTCCATATTTGTTGACGCATTTGCTGGCCAACTTTTTCTAAATCAAAGTTCTTTTCATAAGCTGTGAAGTCTACAAAGCACTCATCAATCGAGTACGGTTCAACTTCTTCTGCAGTTACGTAAGAAGCAAGAATCGTATGAAAGCGCCGTGACATTTCTGCATACATTGCATAGTTGCTTGAAAGAACGATTACGTTATGTTGCTGAACAATGTCTTTAATTTGAAAAAGCGGCACACCCATTTTAATGCCTAAAGCTTTTGATTCATTACTACGAGCAACGGCACACCCATCATTATTGCTGAGCACAATAACGGGTCTATCATTTAAACTTGGATCAAAGACTCTCTCACATGAAACGTACATGTTATTGACATCGATGAGAAAAAATACTTTGTTCTCATGTTTCATGACTTAATGCCGTGTCATTTTAATGATATGAGTGACAACGCCCCAGATAATTAGTTCTTGGCCCTCTTGTAGATAGATATTTTTATATTCAGGATTCTCTGCTTTAAGCCATTGACCTTTTTCATCGATCATTAAACGTTTAACTGTGAATTCATTGTCAATTAGTGCAATAACAATATCGCCGTGTTTGGCATCAAGACTTCGATCTACAATCAATTCATCATCAATATCTATACCCGCATTGAGCATTGATAGTGATGCAACTTTGACAATAAACGTTGAAGTTGCATTTTTGATTAAGTGCTCATTCATATCGAGCGCTTTATCGATGTAATCTTGAGCCGGAGAGGGGAAACCTGCATTGATTTTTTCTAATGCGTAAGGGACAAGCATGTGAGTTGAAGGTACAACCTGCTTGATAGATAAGGCCTCACATAAAACTATACCTTGTGTGAGGTATGGTTTTATGTGGATGATGGATGGTGCAATTTCGCTCATAGAATATCCCCTAACTTGAATTTGTAACATATTCAAGATGATATGCTAGAGCTTAGTTAAATTTCAAATTTAAAAAGTTGTGGATAAATAAGCACTAGTCATAACTTGTCGCAGTGATTAGTGCATTTGGTCGGAAAGTAAACGGTGCTAATCTGCTGTTTTTCTTTGTTTTGGGAAGTAGTCAGCAGTAAATTCACCGAGTGGCATTTCAAAGAAAAATTGATCAGCATCTTCTTTCTTACAGTTTAACCAATCTTCTCGATACTCTTCTGGAATAACAATAATCGATCTCTTTTCATCTTCAGGTTTATGGAACTGGCTCATGAAAGGGTGATTATCAGCATTTATAGTCAGCATAGACATAGATCTAACTTGTTGGCCATCAATCACAGTTGAATCATAAATGGCTGCTACCGTAAAAGGTAAACCATCTTCTCTATAAATTCCCCAGCGTTCAGCTTTCCCGTTTACATATCGAGGCTCATAAATCTTTTCTACAGGTATTAAAGCAAATTGACTTTTGGCCCATGCGTGTTTAAAACTTGGTTTCTTATCTACCGTCTCAGTTCTGGCGTTATAAGTGTATTTAGAGAACTTTAGGTCATGGTTCCATGGTGGAATCATACCAAATTTAACTTGGCGCCACTCAATATCCCCATCTTTAGAAAAAATAAGAGGGCAGTCGTAACCCGGATAAATATCGGCTTTATAGTCGAATGTTGGCTCGAGTAGATCTAGTAGGTGTACTCGGTCTTTTGATATAGGTTCATAGTTCGCACACATACCTGAAGCCTTATTTTCTTATAAAAAATTATTTATGATTTAAGAATATCTCTTCTCTATAAAAATTAAAATCACCAGTTTTACTGTCCGAAGTAAAAATTAAAAAGGCATTTTTTAAAGCTTTTGGCATAAGGAAGTTAAACCAAATATTCAATATCCTTATGGAACAACCACCACTCATAAAAACTACAATCGTTTTATTTTCACCAAAGATATTGTCAATATAAGACGTATCTTCTAAAGGAGTATATGGATTCTCCTTGAGAAGTTGACGAAGTATTTCATAGAAATCTCTATTTATATACTTTAATTTACGGTGTAACTTTATTCCCTTTAACGATAATCTCATAAAATTAAACTGATTTTCTGATATAAATTCTTCACCCCATAGCCATGCGATAAGCTCATAAACTATTTTTAACGCGAGAAGAGCCATTAAGTCATAATCAAGACTAAAAGTAATATTTATTTCAGGTTGCTCAAGAACTTTAATATTTTCTTTTGAATTTTCAATTATTTTTTTTATATCATCTTTTAATATATCTTCTCTTAAAACTCTACCTTCCTTTTTTGCCTTTCTGCTTATAGCTTTAAATATATCATTTTCAATTGTTTTTAGATCTCTCTTATCAATAGAAGCTTTAAACTTAAAACCACCATCATCAGTGAGTTGCTGATCAATAACGGGCAATTGATATAATGAAAAATCAGATTCATAACGAAATCTTACGCCCTTATATGAATATTCTCCAGCAAGAGGATTCGTTAACTTATTTTTTTTTCCTTTAATTTCGTTAGTATAAGCATACATTTTAAAATATATATTTTTTGCTAGAAGCCCTTCTAATGAATGTCCGAGAGTGTTATTACATTCTTTACACACATTCTTTACGACAATTTGACCTCCAATAAACTCTGGAACTATATGCTCATCAGTTAACTTTTTATCTGTATTGTTTTCATCATGAGAGGCCATGCAAATAATACATTTAGTAAAATCATAATTAAAAATTAGATGAGGAAAAACTTTTGTATAGACAGTAGACATTTAATAACCTAATGGCTTTTTATAAAGTATTTACAATAGAATATATCAAAAAATTCAACAGCTAAAATATCAAAATAGCTCCAATCGTTGATATCAGTAATCTCAATTATTGTAAAATATGGTGTTTTATTTAATGGATAATTCTCTTTATTTATGAGAATCATTGGTTCATTGAAATTATTAAACTGGTGTGCTGTTAAGTCAATAACATACCTATCATTCTCTATCCAGACATGGCTATCATCTTCAGCATCTGTTCCTTTTATTAAATTGGCTCTACGGAATATCTAGTG
>NZ_JAVIMC010000109.1:0-275 GCF_031196995.1 Acinetobacter sp. 12966 | reverse complement strand
TAAGCATGACCTGACGAAGGCATGTTTATTCATTAACAGATTGGCAAAATTGAGTCTGAAATAAATTGTTCACTCAAGAGTTTAGATTAAGCAATTAATCTGAATGAATTGAGAACTAGCAAATTAACTGAATCAAGCGTTTTGGTATATGAATTTAGA
Source organism: Acinetobacter sp. 12966 (assembly GCF_031196995.1). Lineage (NCBI taxonomy): Bacteria > Pseudomonadati > Pseudomonadota > Gammaproteobacteria > Moraxellales > Moraxellaceae > Acinetobacter > Acinetobacter sp. 12966. The sequence goes on along the minus strand of NZ_JAVIMC010000109.1, from coordinate 116 downwards.
TTGAAGCTGTACAGTGTTTAAATGCACAGTACTTCGAACTGTATGGATGAATGAGAGATCATTTGTTCTGTTGCTACACCAACTTGTAGGTGTAACGACTGTTTGGGGTTGTATAG
>NZ_JAVIMC010000011.1:0-18234 GCF_031196995.1 Acinetobacter sp. 12966 | reverse complement strand
ATTTTAGAATGCCGTTGACAATGTGAAGTACCTTTTGTAATTATCCTCTGAAGGATAAATGAAAATTAAGTACTTACACAAAATTTAGAACAGTCCCTCTTTAATTTTTTAGCCATTCACTAGCGTATTCAGTCCGTAACTGCAAAGGTCCAGACTCATCAATGCAGCATCTTGAAGCTGTCTCTATGCGAACTACGGTGTAGCCCATCTCTTCAGCCACATCGTAACGATCAAGACTACAAGCTTTATTTTTAAGTTTGCCCTTTCGTCCACCTGACCAGGGACCGCCAGCAATTTCAACTAAAATACGATGTTCAATTAAATGAAAATCAAAACGCCAATGCTTTGTTGATTTAAACTGGAATTTCTTTTCGTATTTAATTTCCAGATTGTCTAAAGCTTCAGTAAATTCTTCCTCTGCCTCTAAGTACTTTAGAGTAGCTTTAGGTAGCGGTCTGGATTTAGGCTTGGTTTTAGGTTCTTTTTTCCGAGTAAGCCAAAAGTATTCTGTAGAATCCATAATTCTTACCCATAAAAAAACCGCCCTTAGGCGGTGGCTAAACTCACAGGCAATATAGTATTACTTCTTAAAAGTTGCCTTATAAAGCTTTGAATTAAAGTAATCCGTAATTTCTTTACCTTCGGTTTGAATTTTTTCCTCATTTAAGGGTAAAAAATCTAATTCATATTTCAAGCTCATATACTCTGGAATAAATTTCTTTATAGGCGGAGGTGGTTTAGGTCCACCTTCTGTAATTTTTTCGATAAATCCAGCTAACCATAAAATATACTCACCTTCTGAATTATGAGGAGGAATCAAACTCACATCTATTTTTACTTTACATTCATCTAATGGTCTACTGAACAATTCAACAAAATCAATAAAATTATATTTTAATTTAAATTCTGTTCCCTCAATTTCTCTGCGTATACATGTCATAAGTAAGTTCATATTTTCAATACAGTCATGTGAAAACAATTCCTCATCTTTAATTTTGTTATAAATATTTTCCGCAAACATGAGACACTGTGGCATTTCAGCAGCTCCTCATTTTTATAAAGTATTTTTCTTAAGGTAGTCCTATTATAACAATGTTGCAACAAGAAATTTTCCATTTTTAGTTTAAGGAAATTTTAAAAATTATAAAAACGATTATATTCAATAAATTAGTACGAATAAAAGCTATGGAAGTTTGATTTTTCTATTGAGCTTTAAAATGGATTATTGTGTTTAAATCATCAATTTAAAAAGCTTGCCTAGTAGGCAAGCTCCCCCTTTTTGATATTTGCGCTGATCAACAAGGTTTAGTGTTACCTACTGCAACACACTGATAATACAGAAATATTTAAAAATAAAAAAGCCCACTTCCTATTTTTATTCAGAAATGGACTTAGCGAAAAAAAACGCTTAAACATGAAATAGGAAATATCTATTCGGAAATATCTCCAACTTCATATTGGCATAATATTTAAGCACTAGCAATAGGGATTGAATTAAAAATATCAAATATTCATATTTAAATAGATAAAGATTTCTTTTTTTTAAATGGTTTTATTTTTAGCCTACATAATTTTTTTACTTATCAAGACTTATAAAGAATATGTGCCCATCAATAGGTAATACTTAATGAGGTCTTATGTGCAGTAACCATTAGGCTCTAGAGAGTAAGAACTCAAACTGACTAAAAATAAAAAATAATTAATTTTCAATATTAATGATCATATACTGCAAAGTTATGTATATTCCAACTTCTCCATTGTTGAGTGCCTCATATAAGTCTTCATCAACGAAATCTCCAGATTCATCATATAGCCATTTATGAATTTGAATAATTTGTATATTCCCTTTTTTGTCTATTCTTGCTATTGGGTCTATTACGGAACGAACTATCACCTTCTTCTTCGTCTCAACATCAAGCAATGTGATAATTGTCATTTTAAAATCCTTATAAATATCCTGTATAACAACTACGCTCAATCAATAAAGATTTTTATATTTAAATTACTCAAATAGCAATCTTTTCAATCTAAAAAATAAATAAAAAACACTTTAATAGTATGTGCCTATTAGAAAAGGTACCTTAAATATTCTACTAGCAATAAAAAACCGCTTTAAGGGCGGTTCATATTATTCATCAATCTGATCATGCAGTTTTTTGATAAACTCTATAAGCTTTTCTTTACTTGCATCATTAATTGCAACTAAACCAGTACTTGCTGCATTATTTAAAACCGCTACTGTTATATCGCTTTTCGCTTTGATTTTCGCACTTTCAACCACCGCATCATATTCAATATTATTCATTACCATTTGTTAGTTTCTCATTTTATAAAGTGAGAGACATTAATAATATGAAATCAGCAACTATTCAAGCACCTACTTAAGATCATCAGGCGTTTCCAAATAACACCCGTTTTTATTACAGAAAGCATGAATGTCGTTTAAGTATTCGGTTAATTGAACTGTACTTGCGTCTGTAGTGCTCATTAGCTCACATAGGCCACTTGCTACATCTTGGTAGAGAGGATGCTTAGAATCTTTCAACTCTCTTACAGCCTTGAATGTTTTCTTGTATTGGCCAACGTCATCGCAATCATAGATTTTTGCTAAGAAGTTTTTCTTAAAGAACAGATGCTCGTAATCTTTATCTTTACCTTGACGTTTAGCCCATTGATTAAGCCACATCCAGTACAAACGGTTTTGAGCCTTCGAACGATCTTTCTCTTGTGGTGCGATCAATACAACTAACGGCTTCCCTTCATTCGCTGCCTTAGCATGATTCACATTAAGAAAGTTAGTTACTGGTGAAATGTCGCAATAAAAAACCACCCGTGGGTGGCTTGATTTTTTTTGATAAATTAATCAACAGCTCAAAAATGGGTAACTGTCAGATCGAGTTTGGACTACAACACTTTAGCTCATCGATTTACCAAAGCGCTAATCTTCACACTATTGTTTAAAATCCAGTAATCAAACTGTGATGCTAAAACTTTTAAATTCCCCTTTTTAAGCTGCTTAGGCTATTTTAACCAAAGTTCATCTTCTTGCATGATTTTTAACATTAAATTAAATATAACCAGTAGAGTAACATTTTTTTTATTATGGCCAACAACTCTTTGAAAACTAAATTTAACTGTTCTCTCAAGCACTTCCAGATTGACTGGATAATTCTGTTTGTCTAAATTTAGGTGATCTCCAATAATTGGCTCTATACCAGCAATAAAATTAGCAATTTGTTGCTCATCATCTTTCTTTATGCATTGAAAATGTAGAAAGTTTTTACGTAATTTTCCAAATAATAATAATACCTTAAGTGCATTGACCACGTTCAACTCTTTAGGTATATCTTTCCCCTTATCATGTTGGTTATGCAAATCAAGGAGAGGAATTATTTCATCAGAACGTTTCAGTTTCTTAGCTTTGTCGTAAAGCTCATCAAACCAACCCCCATCTAAATTTTTATTACTAACATATTTCGTTTTTAAATTAAAATTTTTGGGGTCCATCCATTTAGTGCTCATAAATTGACATCGCTGCATCCATTCTTGTGCTTGAATATCTTCGCTTGAACGGCCATCTCTTAAACTTATCAAACGTTGAAAAGGCGTCAGAGTACTCTTCTCGATACTAAACTTCTTTTCTTGTCGACCAGCAATCATAACTGGCTGTGTTTGCTGATAAGAGTTAAACCATTTCTGCTGCTGAGTATAACGATTTAAGTTTATGTACTCTGTACTTGAATTCACTGGACCAAAACACTGTTCTAGGACTTTTTTTGAAATGATACACGGCGAATTGTAAATTCGATCGACTGCTAATAAATCCAAAACATGAAGATAATTTGAAGCCGTTTGTTCAATACTGCTATGCCCCATCCAAGAGGCAAGCACCTGCCATTTATGTTGAATAATCTCTTCATGAGCACGTGCTTTAACACCAAACAATAAATCACGCATCTTTTTTGCTTTTACCCAAGGACAATCTGTATATGTTTTAATCATTTCTTTTGAGCCCAGCAAAGTTATTGCTAGATAGTTAGCAGCACTGTGGCGCAACGTATGAAAACTAAAGCCATGATGCATACCTAATATTTGGTTAAACAACTCTACTGTAATTTTGCTGATACATTGATCAGTTAATACACGATGATTAACACTAAAAAGTAGATCATCCTGCTGATTAAACAAATATTGTTCATAACGATGTTGTATGTAATGTTGTACTACTAAAAACTCATGTTCTGACAAGGCAATTTTCAATGGTATTTGACGATTTGCACTTTGCGTTTTCAGACGGCGATATGAATTGTTCTGAATATGAAGCGTGATATTATTAAAAGCTGTATTTTCTTTTTCTTTATAAAGTAACTCTGGGCAAATAATATCTTGTATTTTAAGACAACGAACTTCATTTAATCGGAGTCCAGTTCTATAACTCAGTAAATACATCAGCTTTAAACAACTCAGATGATCGACCCACTCTGATGCCGTTGGCTCTTGACTTAAATGTTCTAGTTTTTCCAATAGCTTGCCAAATAACAAAGGGCTTACTAGGCGTGCATTGCAAATTTGTAAATGTTTAAAACTTGAATTCTGTAACACCAATACCTCTGGTGCATTAAAATTATCTATACAAAATTGATGAAAATCTTTTAGGCGACCAAAACGGTATTCTGCTGTTTGGTGCATCTTACGAGAGGTTTTTCCTTTAACAGCTTCACGTTGAGTTGCTTGTGCATCTCGTTCACTGCTATATTTCAACAACTGTCGATATAAATCTTCATAATCATCAATGGATTGTTGCTTTAAATCCAATTTATTAAGCCAAATTTCAAATATAAATTCTTTAGCAAATGATCCTAAGTAGCTTTCAATAGTTGATAATTGAAGCCCTCTTTTTTTTAAATGCACTAACCAGTGAATTAAGCGTAATTGGGCTTCAATTAAAGACTTTTCTTCCGTATTTGCATCACGCATCTTCTCCTCTAACACCCTTCTGATTTCTTGCCAAAAACGTAGCGTGCGTTCTTCTTTATTCCTCTTTTTATCTAAGCGCTCAACTTTTTGACCTTTACGTTTCTTTTGATCAAACAACATCAACTCATACGGAATCGTTTGTAATTTGCTTTGAGCTGTCAGAACTTCAGGATGTAACTGCTCTTGTTCAAAATGAATAGGGCTATTCTCTAGTTCCATGACTTGATTACGTTCATTACTCCATAGCAATCTAAATTCGGATGGCCGTAAGGCGACAGTATTAATCTCTTGCTGAAGTACATTACTTAAAAATATATCTAGGCTAAGGTTTGGATTAAATTCAAGTACCATTTGCACATCATTAAATGCACGAAATCCACGGCGTTTAATTTGATATTGCAGATAGCCCAAACTTTTGTTTCGTCCCATGCGACTCAAGCTTTCCAGAATACAATCTTCAATTGATTGTTGCAGACGATATTCTTTATGAGTAGCTTTCAACTTTTTTAAATATTGCAAGATGAACTGAGCATATGAGTTAAAAAAAACATGCTTCCATTGGTACAACTTTCTCTGTTCTACATCGTTGCCATATTGAGAGTTTTCAACACGATAATGTAGTAACAATGGATTAGTGATTTTTTTGTAGTCCGAATGGTATAACCGAAAACAATTCAGATCTGTACCAAGCTCAACGGCCTCCTGCAATTGCTGCTGAATAGCAACCAGATGCTGTTCATCTGCACAGCCTGAAATATATATAAAACTTAAGCATAAATCCCCCCACAAATATTTAGGGTCATCCCAATATCCAAGTGAATCTTTCCAATATGCTTTCAAAGCGTTGAGTACCTGGGCATGTAACTGCCCTTGTTTTAACCGTGACTCCGTACTCTCAATTTTTCTAGGCAGTACGATCCGTTTAGTATGTGGATTTAGCCTAATTCTGTATGATTTTTTATCTACATTCTGGTTGAATTGCCTTCTTCTTTTATTAAATTCATCTTCAGTAAATTGCATCAGTTTAGATTGTTCATCTCGGCTCAATTTTTGACTCAAACAATCAATACTATCTTTAATGTCATGCCATTTTTCGGCGATCTGCTGATCAAGTTTTTGCTGCATGTCTTGCGTCAATACTTCAGGTAAAGAAGGCTGTCTTTCTTGCGACTTTTTCACCAATTTCTGAATATCAACAAATAGACCGTCTAGTTGTGGTTTTATTAGTTCTTTGATTTTTTGCATACAACTATTTTCGCTCTAAGTGTTTAATCGATAAAGATTTGACATTATCTTGCAATTGCTGGCGGGCTTGCTGTACATAGACATTCGGAATAAGTGAAGAATACGGATGAAAAGCCTCTCGGTCACGTTGGTCATGACCATAAAGAGCCTGAATTAAATGGAATGCTAAAGCAGTTTTTTTTTCTTCTTTTTCTTCTGCATACATCAAAAAATTCATATCAAAATGACGTAACCAATTCGAATACATATTCTTTGGAAAGATTCCTTCCATATATAAATTTACCCAGTTTCGAGATAAAGGGATTAACTTAACTTTCCTGCTCTGCCACTCTTTGACAGTTATCGGCAAGATATCTTTACTATCAATGACCTTTCCGAATAAGTCATTGAGCGCAATTTTTTTCTTTGCAAATACTTGTTTTAAAAGTGGGCTATACAGTTCAATTATTTGTTTTAAAAATACAGTGTAATTTTGCAGTGCTTTTAAGAAGAAATCGGATAGCGGGATAAATCGTCCATCCTTTCTTACCTTGCTATTCTTTTTATCGTTTACATATAGAATTTTAAGCTCAAAACAATAATCTTCCAAATTCCCCAACAGATTTTTATTAGGCCGTCTGGCCATGCTTAGCAAGCTAACATGCCACATCCAACACGCGTATGCATTCAATTGATTAATGATATGTTGATCTTTTTGAATATTTTCTTGGCAATGTCTATGTAAAAAAGCAAATTGCTCTTTCACAAAACTGGGTTCAAGTGCCAGTTGACTCCCTACCCTCCCTTTAGATGCAGATTGCACTTTGAATTGTTGTTGTAATATTTTGAGTTCAGCCGTGTCTTCTGTAAGTTCCTTAGAATGTGGTGTAAGTGCTGATTCTAAAAAAGCTAAATAGCTGCTATCAAGCTGAGCTTTGGGAAGTCCTCCGTAATAAATACCTGGCACATCATGCTTGATATCCCGCCTCGCAATCACATGAGTAAGATATTCATTATAGGTTTCATAATATATATGAAAATATAATTGGGCCTGAAGTTTTTCAACGGTGATAGTACCCACAAACTGATTAGCAAACCACTTCTTAAGTTCGGAATTAATATCTCCTGAAGAGATCTTTGGATTCGATGCTTGTTCTATGTAGTCAAACCATGCCGCCGGTAGATGTAGTTGGTGAGTCATCTCTTCATTCCAACGCACAGGCTTTAAACTCTTAATTTTCTGCTCGGTAACTTTCAAATTTAAATTAAGTAAATATTCCCGTCGTTTTCTTGAACCATTCTGGATCAAAACACCATCTTGTATGAGCTCGTTAAAATCCATCAGTGCTATGGGAGATAATCCAGTCAAAAGTGACAATAAACATGCGGCAGCGATTGCAGCATTATCCCAGTCCGCATTTAACTCAGTTCTCAACACATAAACAATTTGCTTCAGTACATCTGGTGCTAAATAATGAGGATTTGTAATAAATGGCACATGACGGCGTTGGCGATGCCGCGTGTAATACGCAGTATAATCACTAATTAAATGATTAAAATTTTTAGTTTTTTCATCTTCTGAGTATAATTCTACTTCAATGTCCAATAACTCAATTTCACCATCTTCATCTTTGTGAAGAGAGGCATCATAAAAACTGATCTTTGCGTTATGTCCGATATCTTCATACTTACCAGATTTTATTTCACGAAATTTTTTGAGTTCAATTTTAGTTGGCCATTTCAAAACTTTGCTTTTTTTTGACTTACGCTGACGATGAACAACACGACGATCATCAAGTCTTTTAAAAATTATTAATAGAGCCGATAAATACTCTATGACTTGTACTTTTTTGAAATTTTTAATATTAAAAAGTTGATTACGATCCTCTTTTTTCAAATTACGTTCGTACGTGACATAACAATTTAGCAGCTTACTACATTCATGAAATAATTCAGCATTATTAGAATCCAGCACATATCGTGAGACATAGCGTAGGAGGTCACAAACATGTTTTTGCTTATTCTCAGCTTTAGCAATTTTTGCAAATTCTTGATACTGCCGATATGTTAAAAAACTCGCTTGTAGAATCAAATAACGTTGCGATGACAGCTCTTGTGTATTACTAGTATCTGGACATGCAAAATAACTTAAAGAAGCTAGAAAATAATATTTACCTAATTGTCTAGAGCTAGATATATAGCCATATATCTGTTGCGCTTCCTTATATAGAGCGTGGGCTTTTTCACGTAAATCATCTGATAGATCGACAAATTGTGTATTCACAACATCATCATGTAATAGACAATAATCTTGTTTAAATTTTTCTGCTAAATCTAAGAATTGCTCTTCTGTTTTAATCTTTGGCATATTCGCTTTCGCTTAATTTTTTATCAAATTGCATTGGTTAAATTCATTACGATCTGAACAATTTTGTAAAAGTTGATCTTTGATTGGACTTTTTGTCAGCTTAAAAAATCTAGCAAAAAATTTAGCATCTAGCTCTTTCTGAGCTTTTCTCTCAAAGCATAAGTGTTGCTGTGATTTTTCGATAAAATCATCAAGATTATGTATCAACTGTAAGATTGCAACATAATTAGAATGTACACGTAAGCATGGCTCCGTTTGCATTAATAGCAATATTTTTTGCCAAATTTTCACATAGATTATTTTGAACTTTGCTTGTACTACTACTTTCTGACTCTGTTTAATCTTTTTGATTTTCAGTAGTTCTGAGTTAATTTTTACTATCTTAAATTGAACATTTTGTCGCTCAAAGCAAAAGGGCATGATAAATTGCCCCATAAATATCTCTATATTTTTTACTAAGTAGTCAAATTTTAACATTTTTATCGATATAAAAAATGAGCATATCTTTTTATATGAAAATACATTTAATCTATCAACTAAATTTTCTCAAAATTACAATTATCAACAAATACATATGGTTTACTTATCATGGGTCGCCTAAATTTTAAAAATTCTTCCACTTTTTTTTAGTTTTCTGTTATTACATGAAACAATACCGTTGTATTACATTTTGAAATGCTTTGTATGCAGCATTGATCAAAAAGATTCTCTGCTATACTTACTTCACGTGTAGCATCAATGGAGTTTCGAATTGCTCAGAACCACTGAACAGAAAAAAATATATTCAAGCGACACGTGTGCAAAACTATCAAGCCAGCCTAAAGCTTGAAGGCATTACAACGACAGCTCAAACAACTCAACAAAGTAAAGCTGAAATCTTGCAAAAATATAAGAAGTATTCGCAACCCGAAACGTTAGTCAGGTACATGTATGGGGAAATGGGTGACAGCCTGTATTGTTACCCTGGCACAAATATCCTAAAGAACAAACTCAATATTCGTGATGAACAAATTTTAGAACAAGCTGAACTAGCACTGTCTGGATTGGCAAGTAACTTAATTGAATATGCTGAACCACCTTACGACTTACAATACTTAAAAATTAATTCATGCGCAGCTCTCTGGCGACTTATACGACTGGGCAGGAAAGTTAAGACAAATCGTATTTCCAAAGGTGACACCCGTTTTTGTAATTTTTTCCCGTATTGAAATTGAAACCAATAAATTACTTAAATCAATTCAAGAAAAAAAAGTACTTTCAAGGCTTAGCACCGCAACAACTAATTCCTCAACTTGCCGACTTGTATTGTGAGCTTAATGTCATACACCCATTCCGTGAAGGTAATGGACGTACACAACGGATTTTCTTTGAGCATCTGATTGCTCATTGTGGTTATGGTATTGATTGGTCTCGCATTGACTCTCAACAACAATGGATTCAAGCCAATATTGAAGGTTTTTATGGTAATTTAAATCCATTAATTCAGATTTTTGAAATATGCTTTATTCAAAATACCTAAAATTTAAGTAGTCAGAGCCCACAATCCTTAATGAGCCATCATCTTTGCTTCAATCCACTGATTAATTTCCCAAATAAACCAACAAACACGATTCTTAAAAATCTTAATACTCTTCGGGTAATTTAGGATCGTAATATGCAGATTACTTATCCAGAATTGAATAGATCGTTAACTTAGATAGACCTTTAAGCAATGTAACTTGCCGCATTTTTATCAACATATGTCTCAAAAAAGTTCGCCTATACATAAATTTATGGTGTTTAGTGATTAATCAATGTCTGATGACCTGAATGGATGTTACAGATTACATGCAAGTGAATTGATCTATGGCTATTTTATGGCTTTTGTGTAATCCAATCCATTTGATCCGAATGTTCTCTTTTGCAATAAAGCAGCCTCTTCTGCTTTTCTTGAACCAACGAACAATGCCATTGATTTGATTCAATTGGCAACGGTGATGCTGAATCACATCTCCAAAGAAGGGATTAAATGCAAGAAATGTGGTAAGTAAAAATAGGGGATGGAAGTTATTATCCGTCTAATTGGAACCAGCCCATGAGTGGAGATCAGTTGAGTAAGTATCATTTTAAGTGAATAAGAGAAGGATGGCTCACCTCACTTCTCCAAATAACAACGCTATACTTTTCAACCCAGGTTAGATATTGGCAACTACATTTCATTCTTCATCATGCTGGTCTTATAGCATGTAGACAATCACTACATCATTTGCATTCAATGCTCAATACAGCCTGTCAGCAGAACCGCAGCGATATTTTTTCCTGCATACATGTAGTGTTTAAATCCATTCATTTTTCAATGATCCCCTACCGTTTATCACATTTATGGTCAATCTTTAACCTTGTGAAAAATGCACATACCGATATCTTCAAACTGTCAAATTTATGGATACATGACATTTAAAGAAATTATCCGATCAATTTTTTAGATAAAACTCATCAAGAAAAAAGTTATTATTATTCATAACTTCACTAACAACCACATAAAAACAATAATTTAATAAATTATTCTTCCAATTTTTTTAGATTTAGTGTTATTACCCTAAATCCATGCTTAGCTCATTCTATTACATAAATGATTTAGAAGTATCCACGATATAAATTGCTTGCCCCCACACCTCTGCCCCTCTCATGCCCAAAAAATTTACACTAAAAGGCAGATTAAGCCCGTACGAGTTACATATCGCCGCATGCTATGTTGAAAGCATTTAAGAAAAAATCCTCAATATTTATAAGATTTTTAAAATATGAACTACTTTTCGAAGAACCCTTTCTAAGTAATGTGACCAAAAAGGAAAAATGAAAATACTGTGATTTCCTTATCAACAATCAGTCAAAGTACATCCTGATGAATTTCTGTAACCGATACCCAAGGACCAAACCTACCTTCCGAAGTGCTGTGCAACAAAGCCCTCCTCAACCACACTATAGCTATAAATTAATTCCATTATTTTGTGGTTTAATTAAATTATTAAAGTTTAAGACCCAATTTAATGGATTTATATTTCACTAAACCCGAAGAAGTCGTGACGCTTTTAGGTGAGCGTTTACGTAAGCAACGACTCTTTTTGGAGATGTCTCAAGCTGAGGTTGCAGCACGCGCTGGTGTCGGCGTGAATACGGTTTCGAATCTTGAAGCGGCACGAAATGTATCTGTTGAAAATTTAGTCCGTATTGCAATGGTCTTGGGTCGATTAAACAAACTTCAGGAGCTGTTTCAACCTCAGCTTAACAGTGTAAAAGATATTCTACGCTATGAAAGTCAAAGTAAGCACCAGCGTATTAAGAGGAAGGGATAATGCTCAACAGTCTTAATGTTTATTACAATGGTTGGGGCGAATCATGGTTATGGGGAACGCTGATTAGTTCAACAGCCACCACAGGTAGACCCACTATTGCTTTTGAATATAGTCCAGAAGCAATACAGCGAGGTGTTCAGCTCTCTTCTTATTTACTCCCTTTAAAAGGTCTACCACTGAGACAGGGTTTTCCTACTTATCAAATGGGATTACCTGGTCCAGTCTATGATGCTTTGCCGGATGGTTGGGGCATGTTATTAATGGATCGATATTTTCGAAAAATTGGACTGCATCCGGCACGAATCAGCCCTTTGGAACGTCTAACTTATATTAGCACCCATGCAATGGGTGCTCTCTCCTTTGAACCCTGTGTCGCAGAGATGCAAACTTCAGAGAATATTCCCCTGCCGCAATTGGCACAGGAAGTCCAAGAAGTCCTCAAAGGAGAAGGTGGCGAATTTTTTACAACATTTGCTGGTCATGGGTGGCTCCCCCCAAGGTGCCAGATCCAAAGCATTGGTTTACCGAAATCCTGTCAATTTTGAGTTTTCGACGCAAGCTTCTGATCAAAATGAAGCCTGGCTGATTAAGTTTCCTGCTCAGCAAGAGTATCCTGAAGTCTGCGCCATTGAAGCCGTCTATGCAAAATGTTTGCGACTTTGTGCAATCGAGACTCCAGACACCCATTTTTTTAATTTGCCCAATGGTTTAATGGCTTTTGCTTCTAAACGATTCGACCGTCAAAATGGCATGCGGATTCCAATGCAGAGTTTGGCTGCATATACCGGAGCAGACTATAAAGTTCCAGGTAGCCTAGACTATCGCAATTTTCTTCGGGCAACCTTGATGTGTACGCAAGATGTGCGGAAAGGCTGCATACTTTTAAACGTGCTGTGTTTAATGTACTTTTCAATAATCGGGATGACCATACCAAGAATTTTTCTTTTCTCATGGCAAAAAATGGTCAATGGAAATTGGCTCCAGCCTATGATGTGACCTTCTGTGAAGGTCCAGGTGGTTATCATCAAATGGACATTATGGGAGAAGCGCTCAATATTTCTCGAAATGACATACATAAACTCGGTACTTCAGAAGCGAATCTGACTACTCTAGAAGTCGATGAGATCATCTTGGCCATGCATGAAATTGCACTTCAATTTAGTCAAATTGCGCAACGCCTGTATCCTCATCAAATTCGAGAATCTACCCTAGAGATGATTCAATCACGAATTCAACAAAATATTGATTTTTTAACTGAAACCTAAGCGTAAATATAAACTAAGCGCCAACCATCAACTTATAGTTAGTCGCTACATAATCTGTAGAACCTGTGAATTAGCTCGCTTTATAATCACGAATATTAGATGGATCACCGCCAAGATACGTTCTGCAAGCGTGAAATCACTACATCCAGATCGAAAATCGCTAAGAAAAAACTATCACCAAAAAAAAGGTCTGCACTATGGATAGATACAGACCAAACTCTGGATAACTACCAGCACGAGAAATATGTCGCAATTTTGCATAGACATGAATTTGATAAAATCAGCCCAGAAAGCCAGAAATTCATAAAAACTATTTCATCAATCCCCTATAACTTAATCACGTTCATGGTCGATCTTAAATCTTGCGAAAAGTACTCATGCTGACCTAGCCAAACTGTAAAACTCATGTATTCATAGCCTTTAAATGAATCTTTCAATCGTTATATTTAAGGTAAAAACTAGTAATCAGAAGTTATTATCATCCCCATATAAAACAAACATCAGATTAAAAATAATAACTTTGTAAATTATTTATTCCATTTTTTTTATATTTAGTGTTATCTTTCCTAACTTCATCTGGGAGAGTTGAGTTTGATCATAGACCATTCGATAGCCTGCTTGTTGCATTTCTGCGATCAAATTCCGTTGGTCTATCCGTTCTCCCCCTTGATCTTTCGGCAGAAATTGACGCTTACCCCCGCCTAGAATCACATCAACCCCATCTTTTAATTTGACGTTATAACGCTGATAGATATCACCTTGCGAACTTGGTACTAATTGGGATGCTATGTCATTTTCAGCATCACGATGACAAATATGAGCATAAGTCGATGCTGGTGTAGCATGCGTAATGCGAGTTGTTGTGACTACCCCTGTACCCCAACCTCGTGCTTTGGCCAATTCGAGTAAAGTTTGGGTGTCTTGCTTATTTTGGATCTGAGGATTGGTTCCACATTGATGATTTCCGGTCTGATTTGGTTCTACTGCAATTGTTCCAGTCTGCATGGATATCACTTCATTTTTCATTTTTACACCTGTCATATAGGCACCCATCGATGGTGCGCTATCTGTAACCTGTGCAACTTCTGAGAAAGTACGAACAAATGCTGACTCTGGCAGTTGATCTATTGGCAGTTGGCAATCTTCACCAACAGCATAAATTCGTACAGCTGTTAGTGTCGTGATACCCATTCCATCTCCCAAGAAAAAAACCACACGTTGAGGCTGTTTTGATGGTTGTACTGAAGTAGAAGTTGATTGAACTAAAGCAGGACTTTGACAGCCCGTCAAAATAACTGTGCCCAAACTACACCATGCCAAACTTATTAATTTTTTATTAAATTTTTTCTTATGCCAAAGGCTTTGTTGCACAAACCTATCTCTAAAGGCTTATTCCACAATATAATTTTGAGATGAATAAGCCTACACCTAAAATCTACCGTACAACCAATTGGCCCACATACAACCGAGCTCTCATTAATCGTGGGAATATTGCCATTTGGTTTGATCCCAAAACACAATGGTATGCTCAACCAAAAAGCCAACATGGTCGAAATCAAACTTATTCCGATACAGCCATCCAATGCTGCTTAATGATTAAATCCATATTTCGTCTTTCTCTACGCATGGTCACTGGCTTTGTACAAAGCCTGATTAAACTTTGCGGATTAGATTGGACAGCGCCAGACTATACGACGCTTTGCAGAAGACAAAAACATATTGATATTGCGATTAGCTACCAAAAAAGTAGCAATGGTCTACATCTACTCGTAGATTCAACTGGTTTAAAGTTTTTGGGCGAAGGTGAATGGAAACGGAAGAAACATCAGCCTGAATATCGTCGACAATGGCGTAAGCTTCACATTGGTATAGATGCTGAAACGCTGCAAATACGTGCAGTTCAGCTCACAACGAACAATATCAGTGATTCACAGGTGCTCGGTGATTTACTTGGTCAAATACCACTTGATGAGCGAGTAGATTCTGTCTATACCGATGGAGCCTATGACACTAAATGCTGCAGACGAGTGATCTCAGATCGTCAAGCATATGCGGTGATTCCGCCAAGAAAAAATGCGAAACCGTGGAAAGATACAAAAGTTCATTCGCAAGAGAGAAATGAATGACTAAAAACAGTTAAGCGTCTAGGAAGAGCCCTTTGGAAAAAGTGGTCTGGTTATCATCGGCGAAGTTTGGTCGAAACCAAGATGCATTGCATCAAATTATTAGGCGATAAACTCTACTCAAGGAATTTTGACAGCCAAGTGAATGAGATCCATGCACGTGTAGCCGTATTAAATAAATTTACAGAATTAGGCAGACCTCATACCCAAGTTGTAACCTAAATTTTAGCAACTTAGGAAAACTTTACCTTCAAAGGCTTTATGCAACAAAGCCTATGCCAAAGCATTGCATCAACTCATCTTAGGATGGTCGAAAAATACGCTTTAAACATTCAATTTACATGACAAATTTATGAAAATATTATTATGACTACTTATATAAATTTTCCTAATTGCAAAAAATAGTGTAGCAACTTGCTACACTATTTTTTTACTTTATTTTTCTAACATTCGTTTTAGGAAAGCTTTTAATTCTTGTAAATTTTGATCATCAAATTGGCCCATTTTTAAAGATACCTTTAATGTATTATGGTCAAATTTGATATTACCAGCAACTTTCCCATCATATTCAATTTTATGTACAATTGAAGTTTGAATTACTTCTTTCGTTTCTCTTGACTTAAAGATTTTTTCAGCTAGTGATGCCAGTTTTGTCTGTTCAACTTCTTTTTTAAGCAATTTTGACCATGCTTCGAATAATGCTTCTTTAGCTTTTTCATGGTTTTCATCATGATCTGATAGAAACTTTTTCACTGCTGTAGCAGCGGTCCGTGCTAATAATGACGGCTGTTTCTCCAAATCTTCAATCAACTCTCCAGGTAATTTTTCATAAGATAAATATTTATACATATCTTCACGATTCAAACCTAATGACTTTGCTAACTTCTGCTTATTTTTTTTTAATTTTTCATCCAAAGAAGTTAATCCAACATATATTTCATAATCTGTCAGATCTTCTCGCTTTAAATTTTCAGCTAATGTTAATAAAGCAGCTTCTTCATCCGATGCATCAATAATGATTACTTCAATGGTATTCTTATTGAGAAATTGGTGGGCTTTCAATCGTCTTTCACCAGCAATCAACTCATATTTATCATTTATTCTACGAACTGCAATTGGTTGTAATAGCCCAATTTCTTCAATTGATGCTGCTAAATCTTCAATATCTTGTTGATTAAAGAGTTTTCGAGGCTGGTTAGGGCTAGCCTGAATATCTGTAATTTGTACATTACGTCTTAGCTCTTTGACATCGTTAATATGCTCCTTTTGGGCATGTTGATGCTTTTGAGTATTTTGCTGAAGACGTTTAGCCAATAGCTCTTTATTACTTACCATAGTATTTCCAGAATTATATTATCCGACACGCTGAACAATTTCTTGTGCTAAAGTTTCAAAAGCTTTTCGAACTTTTGAGTTTTTATCAACAGATAATAAAGGTTGTTGCAAAATTGCAGCTTGATTAACCTTAGTGCTCATTGGAATTGTGGTATGCAATAATTCTCCAACTTGATTAAATGCTTCATCTTTTATTAATTTACATACATTCTGACGCTCATCATGTTTAATTAATAAAGCACCTAAGAGTTCTAATTCAGGGTTAACTCTTCTAATTTTACTTAAATGATTAATTAAATCAGTAACACCATAGAGACCGTATTGTGAACCAGATTCAATTGGAACAATAACATGTGTCGAAGCGGCTAAAGCATTGCTGGTTAGTAATTTTAAGCTAGGAGGGCAATCAATAAGAATGTAGTCATATAATCCTTCTAGAATTTCCAATTTATTTGAAAGTTCCTCGGATGGTCTTGGTGCATCATCTTTCAATTGATCTTCAGTTTTACCAAGAGTTAATGAGCCATATATTAAGGAAACATTTTTAAATTTTGTTTCTTCTTCTAATGCTTCCGATAATAGACTTATATCACCAATAAGTAATTCAGCTGATGTAGTTTCAACTTCGCTAGGGTGTCTTAATCCTATATGTAAACTTGCATTTGCTTGTGGATCCAGATCAATTACTAAGACCTTATTTCCTAATTCAGCAAGCTCTGAAGCAAGATGTACTACAGTAGTTGTTTTCCCGCAACCACCTTTATGATTAGCTACAGCAATGATTTTAGTTGACATATTTGTCTTAAGGAATTTACTTTGATTTCATTTAATATAAAGATATTTGTAGCAACTTGCTACAGTTCCTTTGTCATATTTTTATCTTTTGAATTCAAAAGATGTGGGAAAAACATTTCTTAACTTTTTTAAAAAATATAGCTAGCTAATTTTAATTAGTATTAATTAGTTAATTATAATTAAACAAGTTTTATTTGTTTAAAAAACAATTAGATAGATTTTTTAAAGTGGAAGGTTTGTCACTAATAAGTGGAAGGCCTGTCACTGATAAGTGGAAGGTTTGTCACTAATAAGTGGAAGGTTTGTCACTGATAAGTGGAAGGTTTGTCACTATGGTGGAAGACTTGTCATTGTGATTTATTTTAATGTGTATTTTTTAATTTAAAACAATACAATTCAACTGCTTGTGATGTTGATAAGTTTGTTTTTATTGAAATAAAGGTGGAAGACTTGTCATTAGATGTTTTTTATTCTGTGGATAAAATATTTGTATAAAATTTAATTGATAACATGATGTTTGATAGTCAAGAATATCGGAATGGTGGAAGGCTTGTCACTTTAATGGTGGAGTATATGTTGAGTAATTCCACTTTAGTGGTGCTGTAGGCTATTCCTACTTTCAAATTGATTGCTTGAGCGACACAGATGAATTATCAAAGGTGGAAGAACTGTCACTTAAAAGTGTTTATTTTTATATTTATTCCACCATAAGGCTGAATAGTACCAAAATTGCACTTTAATAGGGCTTTGTTGCATAAAGGTTTGAAAGATAGAAGCGATCCTAATTGAGCCAAATTTAAGTGACAACTCGG
>NZ_JAVIMC010000108.1:0-268 GCF_031196995.1 Acinetobacter sp. 12966 | reverse complement strand
AAACGAAATTTTCTGCCTGCTTATGGACACTAAAAAAGCCGTTTCATATGCCGAAGCGGAAATTTTTATATTTATGATAGATGGGGCAATTTTAGGACTTTTGACTTCAGACAGAGCCGAAGAACAAACCAAGTTGTTAGATTACTTTTTAGTGAGTGTTAACTAAATTTATTGAACTAAAGAATCAGTATTTTAGAATGAATTAACTATCTTTTTATTTTGAAATAATGATTTCTTAATTAAAAATTAACATGATTAATCTTTTATT
>NZ_JAVIMC010000107.1:0-264 GCF_031196995.1 Acinetobacter sp. 12966 | reverse complement strand
TACCTTCATTACAGGTTCTGCGAGTACCACCAAATATTGGATAAAAAGCAGATTTAAAAAGCTACCTTTTAGGGTGGCTTTTTTTATGGAACCAATCAAATTTTAAGTGGATATAACATTTTAATCTTGGGTCATATTAAAGCTATTGAGCATCAGAAATATGCAACAATCTAATCCGATTTTACTAAATCAGCTTAAACAAGATTACATTGCTCTACAGCAACTTGGTTCACCCTTATTAGCATGTCAGGGGATGTTTGTTCC
>NZ_JAVIMC010000106.1:0-29172 GCF_031196995.1 Acinetobacter sp. 12966 | reverse complement strand
ACCACTTATTCCGTAGAGCCAAAAAATAAATCGCCCGTTAGTGGGCTAATTCATTTTCATAAAGTTTCTGCCATAGCTTTTGTCCAATCGAATCGAGTTGTTGTACATTTTGAGCAAATTGATTGCGGGCATACTCGTTAACAAATGGAGAGGGTAGTAGAGGATCATTCATGAGTAAGGTAATTGTTTCGCGTCCTAATAACAAAGCTTGGGTAGCGGCCTCATTTAAGGATAAATTTTTATAATTCAAAAGCCATTCTTGAATATCTTGACTATACATCTCATAGTTTTTTTCAAGTTGTTGGGTATCCCACAAAGAAGGAATTAACGAAACTGTTTTTGAGTCAAATTTTTGAATAATAGAAATTTTAGCTTCATTTTCAAGCCCTGCTAAAATAAGCTCTTCACATGTTTTTTCAAAGCTATACGCTAAATTATCTGGACGTATATAAATGCCAGTTTCGAGTTCTCTAAAACCAAATTGACTTAAAGCGCGTTCTCTTTTTTTTAAAGCGGTCCGATCAATACGACCTAAAGTTCCAGTAAAGACTGCCAGATAGTGTTGTTGCCATTCTTTAGTCTGCTTAATGCCATTTTTACGATTCAAAATGACTTTTGCCCATTCTTTGGTTGATGGTGAAAGTTGATAAATGCCGCGTTCTACGCTTTCTATCATGCCTTCATTTAATAGCCGAGTTGTCGCAACACGAATACCATTGTCACTCATATTAAAAAGTTTAGCGGCAATTAATATTTGTTTAATGGTGAGTTGAGGGTAGGCCGAGGAAAGAAATAAATCGATAATGAGATGGCGTGCATTAATTTTGGTATTTTTCATTCAGATAGAATTTTTGATATGAGCTGCATTTGATCAGAATAATATCATGTTTTTTTAAGGACTTTTTAAGATCATTTTGTAGAGTAAGTAAAGGTAAAAAGCTTTGTCTATAAAAAGAAAAACCTTGGCAGTTCTTAACCAAGTTTTATCTTTTTACGATAGTTAACCCAAGTTTGTCATCATGATGTGATACATTATCGCACTTTAAATAAACTGCCTTTAACTAGGGGCAATAACCACAAACGTTAGAAATGATCTGATATTGGACATGTGATAAGTCTAATTTGAGACTTACGAATTGCGATAAAACAAATTTTAGGTCGTTCTAATGATTAACTTTCTTTGAGCAAGTTATGGAAAATTTTGAAGTTATAAAAGCACTGTTTTTAGGCTTTGTCGAAGGCTTAACTGAATTTTTACCCATCTCGAGTACAGGCCATTTAATTTTATTTGGTCATATTATCGATTTCCACTCAGACGGCGGTCGTGTATTTGAGGTCGTAATCCAGTTAGGTGCTATTTTGGCAGTGTGCTGGTTATACCGACAAAAAATTATTAACTTGATTAAGGGATTCTTTAGTGGTGATGTGGAGTCACGTCATTTTGCGATTAGTGTGCTTATTGCATTCTTTCCAGCAGTCATTATTGGTGTTCTAGCTGTCGACTTTATTAAAAGTGTTCTATTTAGCCCAATTGTGGTTGCGATTGCCTTAATTGTCGGTGCCCTGATCATTTTCTGGGTTGAATCTAGACAATTTGAACATAAGACACTTGATGCGACTAAAATTACTTTTAAACAAGCGCTTTTAGTAGGTCTTGCTCAGTGTGTGGCGATGATTCCGGGAACTTCGCGTTCAGGCGCAACAATCGTAGGCGGAATGTTTGCAGGCTTATCACGTAAAGCTGCTACAGAATTCTCTTTCTTCCTTGCTATGCCAACCATGTTGGGCGCTGCGACTTTTGACTTGATTAAAAATGCTGACGTACTCACCTCAGACAATATGGTTAATATTGGCGTAGGTTTCGTTGCTGCTTTTATTGCTGCGCTGTTTGTTGTAAAAGCATTGGTACTGTTTGTAGAACGTCACACTTTACGTGTATTTGCTTGGTACCGAATTGTCCTCGGTGTAATTATTTTAATTGCAGCCATGTTCTTTAATTTATCGGCTTAAATAGCCTGATAAAGTGAAAAAACCTAGAATGCTCTAGGTTTTTTTATGCCTAAAAATTGATTTGAATTGCCTATTTATACAAAGTAAACGTAAGACAGATGTTTTCATTTTGGGTTCATTGTTATATTGATTATTAGATTACCTCTCACAATAAAACTATGCCGCAAAATCATCTTACAGAACATTTGGTCGATGCTTTTTTGCACTTGGCTCCAGCAGAAGGCCTCTATCCTACTTTTATTTCTAATATCACTTTAATGCGTGTAGATCATTCCACACCACCTATTGCTGTGCTGCAAGAGCCTTCAATTGTTTTAGTGATACAGGGATTAAAGCGAGGGTATATTGGTAAAGAAATCTTTCCATTTAAACAAGGGCAGTGCTTATTTATCTCTATTGCTATACCGTTTGATTGCGATACTGTTGTTGAAAATAATGAACCAATGCTGGCGATAGCCATAAAATTTGAACCACAAATGATGGCTGATCTCATTACTAAAATGGATAAACAACAACAAGTGGTTACTGAAGATGCTCATTCAGAAGATTTAAAATTAAGCTGTGGGCTTAGAGTGATTGACATGAATGTGACTATTTCGGAGGTTGCTCTACGATTACTCAATTTACTTCGTTCTAAACAAGATACTTTTATATTGGGTGAGCAAGTTAAAAGAGAATTGGTTTATCGTGTGGTGCAGGCTTCAGGCGGCAATCTAGTCGAGAGTTTATCGGCTATGGTAAGCCGCAATGGTGTGATTTACACCATTTGTGAAATTATTCAGCGTGATTATTATTATAACTTAACGGTTCAAGATTTGGCGAAACAAGCGGGCATGAGCATATCGCTTTTTCATCAGACTTTTAAAAAGGTGACGAATTATTCTCCCTTACAGTACATCAAAATTACTCGGTTACATAAAGCACGTGAGTTGATCATGAACAATAAAATGGGAATCGCAGAAGCAGCCTATGAAGTGGGTTATGTCAGTGCTTCACAATTTAGCCGAGAATTTAAACGACTGTTTGGCGTTCCACCGAAGTCCTCAATTATTTAACGTAGATTAGTAATTTTGAAATATAAATCAAACATGGAGCATTTTATGACCCTTCCAACAACCATGAAAATTATTGAAATTACGGCTCCTGGTGGACCTGAGGTTCTAAAAGTTCAAGATGCTAGTCTTCCAGCACCTCAGGCAGATGAAGTCTTGATTGAGGTAAAGGCTGCTGGAATTAACCGTCCTGACGTTTTGCAGCGTATGGGATTATATCCAATGCCTAAAGGTGTTACTCAAATACCGGGACTTGAAGTCGCTGGTGTTGTGGTCGCTGTAGGTGACCAAGTGGATCAATTCAAGGTTGGTGATAAAGTTTGTGCGCTAACAAATGGCGGCGGTTATGCAGAATATTGTGCGGTAACTGCAACTCAAGTATTACCAATTCCTGAAAATTTATCTTTTACACAAGCTGCTGCGATTCCAGAAACATTTTTTACAGTTTGGGCAAATCTATTTGATATTGGCCGTTTACAGAAACATGAAACTGCACTGATTCATGGTGGGGCAAGTGGTATTGGAACCACAGCTTTAGCCATTTGCCATGCTTTGGGGATTAAAACTTTTGCTACGGTTGGTAGTGAAGATAAAGTTGAAGCACTCTCTAGTTTCACCACAGCAATTAACTATAAAACCCAAGATTTTGAGCAGGAAGTTTTGAAGCACACTCAAGATCAAGGTGTTGATGTCATTTTAGATATTGTAGGCGGTTCTTATTTCACGAAAAACCTAAATCTATTAAAACGTGATGGCCGATTGGTCATTATTGGTTTTATGGGTGGACGAATTGCAAAAGAATTTGATTTACAAAAACTGATTTTAAAACGTGCCACAATTACAGGTTCAACGATGCGCGCACGTAATAGCCAAGAAAAAGCCCAGATTGCCCAATCTTTGCATGAGCATGTGTGGCCATTATTGGCACAAGGTAAGTGTTTACCGCAAATCTATAAGACGTATGCTTTTTCAGATGTACAAAGTGCTCATGCATGTATGGAGCAAGGTGACCATATTGGAAAGATCGTTTTAGAGATGAATGCTTAATCTTATCTGTGACAGTTTAGGTGAATGACATGTTTGCCTAAACTGAAATTTTATAATTCTAGATTCTGCCTATTTCTCTATAAAAATTGCCAAATTCTATTGGCAGATTGCACCAGTTCTATAACTTCACCTATAAATTGAGTAAGAAATAACAATTGGTTCTTACCTTATTATTTCTTTCCATACTGATGAAAAAGGATAGTAACAATGAATACTGCAAATATTGATGATAAAAATCCTACTCCAGATTTGGCTGAAGATAATGCCTTTTTCCCATCACCATATTCACTGAGTCAATACACTGCTCCTAAAACAGATTACGATGGCACAACCTATACAACGCCGTATGCAGGCAATAAAAAAGTTTTAATGATTGCAACTGATGAGCGTTATATCCAGATGCAAAACGGTAAGTTCTTCTCAACAGGTAATCATCCTGTAGAAATGCTTTTACCGATGTTTCATTTAGATAATGCTGGCTTCGAAATTGATATTGCGACACTTTCAGGAAATCCAGCCAAACTTGAAATGTGGGCAATGCCAAAGCAAGAACAAGTGGTGTTAGACACCTTTCAGAAATATGCAGATAAATTAAAAAATCCGCTAAAACTAGCTGACATTTTAGAAAATGCAGTCGGTGAAAACTCACCATATGCGGCTATATTTATTCCGGGTGGGCATGGCGTATTAGCTAAAATTCCACATAGCCTTGAGGTGAAAAAAGTTCTTAAATGGGCGGTTGAGCATGATAAATTTATTATTACATTATGCCATGGTCCAGCTTCATTACTTGCTGCGGCTGTAGATGAACAGCCAGAAAACTATATTTTTAAAGGCTATCAAATTTGTGTATTCCCTGATTCATTAGATAAGGGAGCAAATATTGATATCGGTTATATGCCTGGAGCTTTACCTTGGCTAGTGGGTGAAAACCTTGAAAAACTTGGTGTGGAAATTTTAAATAAGGGCATTACAGGTCAATGTCATAGAGACCGTAAATTGCTAACTGGTGATAGTCCGCTTGCTTCTAATAATTTAGGCAAACTTGCAGCTGAAACATTGTTGGCTGAAGTGAAGGATTAACGTATTAAGTATGTGCGCCCTGCGGGACTCGAACCCACGTCTGTCGCTTAGGAGGCAACTGCTCTATCCAGTTAAGCTAAGGGCGCATAATTTTATGATTATAAACAAAAAAGCTACTGCTAAGGCAATGGCTTTTTTACATTTTAAGTATTAAAACCTCTGCCATAGTGGCTAATAAAAATAAAGCTTTACGATTCAACAGTTGCATACTCACTTATGCTTTATAGAAAAATAGAGTTTATAAAGCTAAAAAATCACAAAAAATTCATGTTGATCTTTCTATGATCTGAAGCAAAACACGAAAAGATTTAAGGTGAGCAATTGGATAGATACAGTTATTTCTAAACCATTGTTTGTTAAGAATCAGATTTGGCTATCTATAAATCAAAAGGGCATAACATGAAAAAAATTGATGAACAGGACTTATCTAGAATTATTGAAATGGCATGGGAAGATCGCACTCCATTTGAAGCAATTGAGCGAGAGTATGGCTTAAGCGAAAGCGAAGTTATTCGTTTAATGAGATACAACCTAAAAACCAATAGTTTTAAACTTTGGCGTAAACGTATGGCAGGGCGTAAAACTAAGCATCAACAATTACGTTCACCAGACGTTGAACGAGCTTACTGCTCTCGTCAGTATAAATATGCTTAACATCATCAGATATAACCAATTGAAATCCAGCTGATTCAACAATCAAGAGTAGTGTTGAATCAGTTAAAACAATCGAGTGAAATATCTACTTAGTTGATTGGGCTTGTCTTTTACATCTTTCAGAGCAATATTTTACTTCTTCCCAGCAACGTTCCCATTTTTTTCGCCAGTCAAAAGGACGTTGACAATAGGCACATATTTTCTGGGGTAAATGTTGTTTTTTCATGATCTTAAAGCTCATCAAGTTGATGAATAAGTAACTTGGCATGCTGCATGACAGAAGCTTTATCTTTCATACGATCAAGGTTTTTATAGACCATAGCCATTCTGGGATTCTGACGAAATATGGCCTCATGTCGGCTCATAAAATACCAATATAAACTGTTAAATGGACAACTGTCAGACTCAGTTTTTGTTTTGACGTTATATGTACAGTGCTGACAATAATTTGACATTTTATGTATGTAATTACCTGATGCAGCATAGGGTTTACTTGCCATGATGCCGCCATCTGCATACATTGCCATGCCTAAAGTATTCGGTAATTCGACCCATTCATAAGCATCTACATAGACTGCTAAATACCATTTGCAAATTTCTGATGGAATTACACCTGCTAAAAGTGCAAAGTTGCCTGTAATCATTAAACGCTGAATATGGTGAGCATAGCCATGTGCAAAGGTATTTCTGAAACACTCGGCCATACATGCCATTTTTGTATTACCCGTCCAGTAATATTGTGGCAGCGGCGTGCTGGCATGAAGGGTATTTTGATCGCTATAGTCAGGCATAGATAACCAATATATTCCACGCACATATTCCCGCCACCCTAATATCTGCCGAATAAATCCTTCTACTGCATTTAAGGGAGCTTGTCCGCTGTAATAGGCTGTTTGAGCAGCGTCACACACTTCTTTTGGCAACAACAATCCACAATTTAAATAAGGTGAGAGCAGACTATGAAACATAAAATCTGAACCATAAACCATGGCATCTTGATAATCGCCAAAGTGAGGTAAGATGTTAGAAATAAAATGATCTAGAGCAAGTAGGGCATTTTGACGGGTAGTTGCCCATTGAAAGGAGTTGATATTGCCGATATGTTGTGAAAATTCTTTCTTGACCAGTTGAATAACATCTATATCAATTTGATCATGCTCAAAGGCTAATTTTGATGGCAAAGATGGATTGCCTGACCACGCTTTTCGATTGGCTTGATCAAAGTTCCATTGCCCGCCAACGGGTTGTTGGTCATGCATTAAATAGTGAGTTTGCTTGCGCATTTCTCGGTAAAAGTATTCCATTCTTAGCGTTTTATATTTGTTTGCCCATCGCTTGAATTGTTCTACAGTACAAAAGAAGCGATCATCTTCTAGACACATAACAGGTAGTTTTAGCTTGTTAGCCCATGAAGTTTCGATTTCATGTTGTAAGCGATACTCACCACATTGGGTAATGACGAGAGTATTCACCGAGAAGTGTTGCTGCTGCAAAGCAATAAAGTCGACTAACTTTTTTATATGACTTTCGCGCTTAAATGTGTGGTAACAGATTTTCCAGCCCTGTGCTTTTAATTCTTTTGCAAAGTGACGCATTGCACTAAAAATCAGCGCTATTTTTTGTGGATGATGAGCAACATAAGATGTTTCCTCAAATACTTCAGCCATCAAGATAACGTCTTCATTCCGGTTTAAATATTTGAGCGTTGCGAGTTGGTGATTTAATTGATCACCCAGAATTAAACCAAATCGCATATTTTTGCTTCATGAGATGGAACTAAAACTAGTCTATATTTTCAGAGATCAATTTTATGTGAAGCAGAGCTTCTAAGTTCATCACTAGTCACTTAGCTATAAAAGATAAAGAAAACTTAAAAACATAACGCATGTGAATAAAATGTGATTTTAATCAAAAGGATACAAATTAAATAAATTGAAGGTGTTCGCTAATATGCGTAAGATTTTAAAAAAATATGTTTAAGCTTGAGCCTTTTGAAGGAGTCATAGAGGCCATCGAAAGGTTCTTCACTCGAGTATATAAATGGATACCAACAACCATCCTATTGCTTATATTTTTCAACAACAACAACTTTTGGTTGATGCGAATTTTAATCTACCTTGCCTTGAACAGCAGGAATATGATTTACCTATACAAGCAGACCCTCTAGTAATAGCAAGAGATTTCCAAGAAAGCGAACTTATACCAAATGGATATCAGTTCATACCCATTCGCCAACTCTTACAGTATTGGTCTAAACCTCAGTTTGAGCAGGCAAGTCGCGCTTTTCAGTTGCTAGAGTGGCGCCGTAATCATCAGTTTTGTAGTCGTTGCGGACATAAAACCCAGCAGCATAAGACTGAATATTCAATGACTTGTCCAGCATGTAATTTTAGTCAATATCCTAGGGTCAATCCTTGTGTAATTACCATTATTACGCGTGGTGAGGACGAGATTTTGCTGGCTAAAAATGCTAGAAATACGAGCCAGATGTACAGTTTAATTGCTGGCTTTGTCGAGGTAGGTGAAACACTAGAAGATGCTGTTCGACGTGAAACATTAGAAGAAGTTGGATTACACATTAAGAATATTCAGTATTTGGCGAGTCAACCATGGCCATTTCCGAGTAACTTAATGTTGGCTTTTAAAGCCGAATATGAAGCGGGCGAAATTGAAATTCAGGAGAAAGAGCTCAGTGATGCTCAGTTTTTCAAATTTGATCAGTTACCTGAAATTCCATTTAAAGGCAGTATTGCGCATGCAATGATTATGCATGTTATTCATGGCACACCTGTGGCTGATGATATGAAACAGTGGCTCTAAACAGACATTCAGATATGCTTTTAATTTTATAGCCTTAAATAAAAAAGCCATTGTCGAGACAATGGCTTCTTCCATGTTTTAAGTACAAGGGGTCAGATTATTGTTCTTTAGCATTAAGTACTTTAAACAAAATAAACATAAGAATAATCCAGATCGGAATCATCATTACAGACTCTTTAAAGCCTTGGCTCCACATAATGTAGAGTACAACAGCAATGAAACCCAAAACCAAATAGTTACTAAATGGTGCCCAAAGTGCAGGGAAGTGAGTTTTTTGACCGAGTTTTTTCATTGCTGATTTAAACTTAAGGTGAGTCATACTGATCATCGCCCAGTTCAATACCAATGCTCCAACTACAATGTACATTAAGTGACTTAAAGCATCTTCAGGTACAAAGTAATTTAAAAGAACACAGCCAAAAATAAGTAATGCAGATAACAAAACTGCTGGTACAGGTACACCTTGTTTATTTACTTTCTTGAAAATTTTTGGCGCGTTGCCCTGTTGAGCTAAACCGTAAAGCATACGGCTATTGGCAAACATCCCACTGTTATAAACAGAGAGGGCCGCGGTTAAAATAATAAAGTTAAGTAAGTGTGCAGCCCAACCAATACCCATTTGACTAAAAATCATAACAAATGGACTTTTATCGAGACCGCCAAGGTCTAATTGGTTCCATGGCACTAATGAAAGTAAAATTGCCAATGAACCGATATAGAAAATCAAGATACGGAAAACAACTTGGTTAATTGCTTTTGGAATGGTCTTTTTCGGATCTTTTGCTTCTGCCGCAGCCATACCAATCAGTTCAATACCACCAAAGGCGAACATCAAGAAAGCCAACATGTAGAAGAGGCCACTAAAGCCATTTGGAAAAAATCCACCATGAGACCAAAGGTTACTAAATGAAATGCTTGAACCAACATCTGCTGTAAATAGCAAATAAAGGCCAAATACAATCATAGAGATAACAGCAGCAACTTTAATAATAGCGAGCCAGAATTCGGACTCACCATAAAATTTGACGTTTGTTAGGTTAATTGCCGTAATCACGACAAAGAAGAATAAGACAGACGTCCACGCTGGAATATGAGGCCACCAATAATTAATATATTTGGCTACCGCGGTGAGTTCACTCATCGCAACCAGAACATAGAGCATCCAATAATTCCATCCAGCTAAAAATCCGGGAAATTTCCCCCAGTACTTATAAGCAAAATGGCTGAACGATCCTGCAACAGGTTCTTCAACAATCATTTCTCCCAGGTGGCGCATAATTAAAAAAGCAATTAAGCCACCAATGGCATATCCTAAAATAATGGATGGTCCCGCAGATTGAATCACTTGCGCCGAGCCTAAAAATAATCCGGTACCAATTGCTCCACCCATAGCAATTAATTGGATATGTCGATTTTTTAGTCCTCGTTGAAGTGTAGAAGATTCGTTGGTCAAAGGTCTTCACTCACTATGAATAAGTAAATTATTCTAATAGATGGAGTTATTTTAGCCTAGACTACAAATTAATAAGGCGTGACTGAAAAGTAATTGTAAAATTTATTTAAAATCATAATCTTGCTTTTAATATTTCTATTTCGAGTGAAAAGTACTCTAAAAAATATAATTTCAGATAGACTTTTTTTCTTAGATTTTGCTTAGATTAAGTCATTGCAAGCATATTGTTAAATTCACAAAATATACTCGCGTCAATACGATTGATGTATAAAGCAGATTGCTATCTCTTGGCCTTAAAACAATTTAAGATGCAGAGATGGGTAAACAAGAATGCTTGTTTTGATATACAAGAACATAATAGTAAGGATAACAGTTGAATGAGCTTAGTACCGCAAATTAAAATTCCAGCAACTTATATGCGTGGTGGAACGAGTAAAGGTGTCTTTTTTAAGCTTGATGATTTGCCCGAAAAAGCCCAAGTTGCAGGTCAAGCAAGAGATCAGCTCTTACTACGTGTAATTGGTAGTCCAGATCCTTATGGAAAACAAATTGATGGCATGGGTGGTGCCACTTCGAGTACCAGCAAAACTGTTATTCTCGCTAAAAGCACTCAGCCAGATCATGACGTTGATTATTTGTTTGGTCAGGTTTCAATTGATCAGGCTTTTGTAGATTGGAGTGGTAACTGCGGTAATTTAACCGCTGCGGTTGGCTCTTTTGCGATTTCAAATGGCTTAGTTGATGCCGATCGTATTCCAGAAAATGGCCTATGCACGGTTCGAATTTGGCAAAAAAATATTCAAAAAACCATTATTGCGCATGTGCCTATTACCAATGGACAGGTTCAAGAAACTGGAGATTTTGAACTGGATGGGGTGACTTTCCCTGCCGCTGAGGTCCAAATTGAGTTTTTAGATCCTGCCGATGATGGTGAAGAGGGCGGTGATATGTTCCCGACAGGGAATGTTATTGACCAATTAGATGTTCCAGAGATTGGTAGTTTTCAAGCCACATTTATTAATGCTGGTATTCCAACCATTTTCTTAAATGCAGAAGATTTAGGATACGAAGGTACTGAGTTACAAGATCATATTAATAGTGACGCAACTGCATTGGCACGTTTTGAAAAAATTCGCGCGTATGGTGCGGTACAGATGGGTTTAATTAAGGATATTTCAGAAGCAGCTGCACGTCAGCACACACCAAAAATTGCATTTGTTTCTAGACCGAAAAACTATACGGCATCGAGTGGTAAGTCGGTTTCAGAGAGTGATGTTGATTTACTGGTCCGTGCTTTGTCGATGGGTAAATTACACCATGCCATGATGGGAACAGCAGCCGTTGCAATTGGAACAGCGGCTGCTATTCCAGGCACTTTAGTAAATTTAGCAGCTGGTGGCGGTGAGCGTGAAGCAGTACGTTTCGGGCATCCATCTGGGACACTACGTGTGGGTGCTCAAGCTGAACTTACAAATGGCCAGTGGGTTGTTAAAAAGGCCATTATGAGTCGTAGTGCGCGTGTGTTAATGGAGGGTTGGGTACGCGTTCCGGGTGACAGTTTCTAAAAGTTACTTAAGAATGAAAAGGCCTCTCCATTTTGTAGAGGCTTTTTTACCTAGGCCTTCGAAAACTCATCACGCACTTTTCACAGTGAATCGTGTATGATGTAGCGCATGAATGCTTCATAACATTCAATAAAATTTCTCTACTGATTTTATCGAGGCGACTGTGTCATCACTCTCTCAAGTTAATGCGGATGTTTTAAAACAAGCTCAACAACGTATTCAACAAGATTTATTGACGACACTGGCCGCATTCTCAATTCCAGAGCCTTTAAAAAGTGCAGTTCACCATGCGGTTATGCTTGGTGGAAAGCGTGTGCGTCCGGCTTTATGTTATGCCACTGCCTCTTTACAGCCAAATCCAAATTTTGCTGCGGCTCGTCGTGCGGCGGTTGCTGTAGAGTTAATTCATTGCTACTCACTAGCGCACGATGACTTGCCTTGTATGGACAATGATTTACTGCGTCGTGGTCAGCCGACTTGTCATGTTGCGTTTGGTGAAGATACTGCTTTGCTTGCTGGTGACATTTTACAATCAATGGCTTTTGAGGTTTTAGGTAGCCGTTTGTTTGATGAACAAGGGCAGGGTACCGATGCTGCGATTGTATTAAAACAAATGCAGATTTTAGCAACTGCTAGCTCCAAAATGGTCTCTGGACAGGTTTTAGATTTGCAAGCTGAAGGCAAGCAAATTACTCAAGACGAACTTGAAAATATCCATCGTAATAAAACGGGTGCGCTCATTCAGGCAGCCATTATGATGGGTGCAGTGACAATCTTCTCTGGAACAGATCAAGCAATTCCAAAGTTACGTCAATATGGACAAACAATTGGACTAGCTTTTCAGGTGTTAGACGATATTCTCGATATTACTTCGAGTACCGAAACCTTGGGTAAAACTGCAGGTAAGGATGAACAAGTACAAAAATCGACATATCCAGCCCTAATGGGGCTCGAACAAGCAAAGGTCTATGCTAAAGAATTGCATGATCAAGCTTTTGAAGCCTTAGCGCATTTTGGTGACGATGCGAAAGAATTAGTAGATATTTCACAATTCCTTTTAGCGCGTACCAATTAATAATATTAAATCAATATTCATAACTTCTATTCATGTGAAATGAATAAGGGAGAAAAGAATGAATGGTGCTCAGCTTCATCAAACTGCAATTGAAATCGCGCGTAATCTTCCCTTTAGTCAACAGACCCATCCATTTGGGCCAGACTATGAAGTTTTTAAAATTTTAGAGAAAATGTTCATGTTGACCGCAGAAGTCGCTGGCGTCAAAATGGTTAATGTTAAATGTGATCCCTATAAAAGTCAGGAATATCAGGAACTCTATTCATTTATTATTCCGGGATATCACATGAATAAAAAGCACTGGATTTCGATTACACCGCATAAGAACTTAACAAGAGATTTACTTCAAGATTTAATTCGCGACTCTTATGATTTGGTTGTAAAAAAACTCCCTTTGAAAGATCAGAAAAGATTAAAAAAACCAATAATATAAAAGATAAAAAACGGCGACATAGTAGTCGCCGTTTTGTTTTCAAATACTTATTTAAAGTAAACACATTAATTATGTTTTCCCATAATACCGCGAATTGTATTTAAAACATCGGCAGGTAAAACCACAGTTTTAGCATTGCTTGATTTCGCCATATCTTGCATCGCTTTCACATATTGTTCACCTAAAAGGTAAGCAACAGGAATCTCTTTATCACCAACCGCACTGGTTACCATTTCAATTGCTTTTTGAGATGCTTCTGCTAAGACCACTTGAGCTTCAGCATCACGACGAGATGCTTCTAAACGACCTTCTGCACTTAAAATAGCAGCCTGTTTCTCACCATCGGCTTTTGTAACGGCAGCACGACGTTGACGCTCTGCCGCAGCTTGCTCTTCCATAGCCGCTTGCATGGTGTGAGAGGGTTGAATATCTTGAATTTCAACAGTTTTTAAAGTAATACCCCAATCTGAAATATCATCAGAAATTGCAGCTTTGAGCTTGGCTTTAATATGATCTCGTGAAGACAATGCATCATCTAGATCCATTTCACCTACAATAGAACGTAACGAAGTTTGTACAAGGTTTTGAATCGCCCATGTATAGTTTTCAATACCATAGACCGCTTTTTCTGGTGTGGTTAAATTAATGTAGGCCACTGCATTCATTAGTAATACGGCGTTATCACGTGTAATTACTTCTTGAGATGGAATATCAAGCACAATATCTTTCGTGGTAATTTTATATGCCACTTCATCTACATAGGGAATCACAAAATTAAGCCCAGGATTAAGGGTCGAATGGTATTTACCTAAACGTTGAACAATCCACTTATAACCCTGAGGAACAATACGTACCCCTTTAAAAATGGTGACAGCCACAAAAGCCAAAAAAGCTAAAACAATAATAGTACCGACTGGCATGAAAATACCCTCTCTTTATCTTTAATGTTTATGAAGTACCGTGGGACTGGACAATTAAGTCATTACCCGAAATATCAATAACTCTCACACGATCACCGACTTTGACCGGATTAGTGCTTCGACAGTTCCATTCATCAGCCCCTAAAATAGGCATTGGAAAGCGAACAATAATTTGATCATGATCAAGGCCAGTTTGAATCACCATACCAATTTGACCAATAGTCGCTTCACGGGGTAATCCCGCTTTAGTTTTATCAATTGATAATGGTTTAATAAATTTGAACCAAAGAATGGTGCATAGCACTGACAGAACTATCCACAATACAATTTGCGTTGTGAGGCTAATATCTGGAAATAACCAGTAGAGAAAGCACACCATAATGGCGGCAATACCAAACCAAAGCGCGGCAAAGGCGGGTAGAATCAGTTCGGAAAGAATAAGTAATATACCCAATACAAACCAGTGCCAAGGTTGTATAACAAACTCCATAGATCTGCTCTTTTATATATCTTTATGATGGGTAAAAGTGACTTAATATCACTTTTACCACTGTAGCAGATGATGGGGAGTGTGGATAGAAAAAAACCACCTCAATTAGAATTTAGGGCGTGGTGCAGGCTTAAATGCAGCTGGAGATTTTTTGAAGTTTGCAATTGCAGTTTCAACTTGGCGTATTTGCGCTTGAGCAGCTTTTTCACCTTCCAAAATTGCCTGATTACTTGATTTGAGGTCAAGAGTACCTAGATGCCCAACTTTAGGTTGAATCACTACATTAGCTTGCTTGAGTTCTTCATTAATACTTTGTTGACCCATGATATTAATGGTTTGATCAAGTAGTCCCCACATATTGGCTGGGCGATTCCCTGCTGGACGTGCAGAAATATCAACCGCAATCACAATATCTGCACCCATATCACGAGCTGTTTTAACTGGAATAGGGCTAACTAATCCACCATCTACATATTTCTGTTTGCCAATAGTTGCAGGAACGAACACGTTGGGAATACTGCACGATGCACGAACTGCTTGCCCTGCATTACCTTTAATAAAGTCAGCTTTTTGACCATTATCAAGGCGTGTTGCCACGGCTGCAAAACGAATGGGGAATTTCTCAATTGGTTTGTTACCCACGTTACGGTTCACGTAGTCCTGTAACTTTTGTCCGAGAATAATACCCTGACGATTCAGGGTTAAATCACGGATATCTGACTCTTGTAATTTCAAAGCCAGACTTTGCAATTGATAAGGCGTTTGTCCACTTGCGTAGATACTTCCAACAAAGCTACCGGCACTGGTACCTGTGACAATTTTAGGTTTAATTCCATGAGACTCTAAAACCTTAATTACACCAATATGTGAAAATCCTTTTGCTCCACCGCCACCTAAAGCAAGTGCAATCACAGGTTCACGGGCTTTCATTGAGGTTGTCGGTGTTGGTGTTTTGCTAAATTTATCACAGCCAAATAGTGCTAGAGAGATAAATCCAATACTGGCAAATTGAGCAATTTTCATCTTTAAAAACTAATCTACATCGAGATAAATGAAGAGGGCTCATAAGACCAGATTTGTTCATTTTTTGCTAGGTTTTTTTCACTAGATTTTGTAAAGGTTCAGCAAGCCAATTACGATTTTTCGGTGAAATTTTTCCTTCATAATGCTCAAAAATCTTTTCTAAATCTTCCTCATAGTTGCCGCTTGGGTTTAAGTGCCCTAAACAGTGAATAGTCTTATGATCATAATCAAAAGAAAACATGACAATGGGAATATGAGCTTTTGCAGCGATATGGTAAAAACCACTTTTCATTTTTTTTGCTTTTTTACGTGTGCCTTCGGGCGCCATTCCAATCCAGATCTTGTCATAGTTTTGAATGGTTGCAACGACTTGCTCAGTAAGTCCATTGGCAGTGTCACGTTTAACTGGAATAACTCCAGCCCAATCTAAAGCTCGTTTAAACGGTGGTTTAAAAAGGGCATCTTTACCTAACACCGTAATTTGAATACCTAATCCAAAAATTGCAAGAAAGCCATACCATCCATCAATATTGGAAGTATGAGGGGAAATAATTGCCACTGCTTTTGGAAAATTAGGAACTTCGCCTTCAATTGTCCAGCCTTGCGCTAAAAAGAGTTTTTTAAATAGTGTTCGGCTTAAAGCAGTACCGCGTTGAGGCACCAAATCAGGTAAATTAGGGAAATGTTGATCCATATTTTTTAAATTTTAACTTGTCCTAGTTTTATCTTAATCTTTTGAAATATATGCTTCATTGGCAAAATGTAAGAACAAAATGACATTTGATGTTATTCCTCATTAAACAAATAAAAAGTAGGTTTCTATGGTGCGGCAGCAAAATCTTTATCTTCTGCTATTTTCCTTATATTGGGCACAAGGACTGCCTGTCGGGTTCATGACGCATGCTTTACCCGTGATCTTAAGAGCAGAAGGAGTATCCCTCGCCCATATTGGTGGCTTTGGCTTATTAATGTTGCCGTGGTCAATCAAGATTTTTTGGGCGTCATGGGTCGACCGACATGCACTTTCCCGTCTAGGGCACTACCGTAGTTGGATTTTACCTACCCAGTTTCTGACTGTGGGTGTGCTGTGCATTTTGTCTTTTTTCCCCGTTCAAGCTTTAGATCAACCTATTTATTTATTCGCCTTTTTTATTTCACTTCTTTTTATGAATTTAACAGGAGCAACACAAGACATTGCTACCGATGCTTTAGCAGTCAATTTGTTGAAACATGACCAGCAGCATTGGGGTAACACATTTCAGGTGATTGGTTCACGCTTAGGATTTATTGTGGGGGGAGGCGCCGTACTTTGGTGCTTAGACTGGTTAACATGGCAACCCACTTTTTTGCTATTAGCAACTTTAGTATTTTTAAATACTTTACCTATTTGGTTATTTAAAGAACCTCAACATACTTTTCGTTCAAAGCGCGAGCTCAAACTTAATCAACTAAATCTAACCACAAAAATTAAGGCTTATTTGAGTTACTTTTCTCAAAATAAAGAACTCCGTTCTTGGTTAGTGGTGCTGATCACTTTTAAAGTAGCAGACGGCTTAGCTGGGCCATTACTCAAACCTTTAATGGTGGATATGGGGCTAAGTTTTACCCAAATTGGTGTTTATATCACGATGCTCGGTGCAGTAGCCGCACTCGCTGGGGCGGCAATTGCAGGAGGAGTGCTTAAGTACTTTTCAAGACCAATAGCATTAATTGTTTTTTCAGTTTTTAAAATTATGAGTCTAGGAGCCTATGCTTATTTAGCCTATGCCTATGAACAAAAAAATCAGTTGAATGTCTGGGTTATTTATACAGTCAATGCTTTAGAAGATGCATTCTCGGCAATGCTGTTAGTGGTTATGTTGACTCTAGTCATGTATTACAGTCGAAAAGAATATGCGGGGACAGATTTTACGTTTCAGGTTTCAGTCATGGCGACTGTGAGTGGTCTTCTTTATAGTTTTAGTGGGGTGATTGGAGATGTGCTCGGTTATTTCCATTATTTGATAGCTATTGTCATTATTGGAGTGCTCAGTTTACTGCCTATTTACTTCTGGAAACATGCGAAACTACAAGAAAAATAAAGTTAACTAAATGAAATAAAGAAACTTAATGTCGATTAAGTATTAATCTAAGTGTGCTCTAATACATTTGTCTATGTTTCTTAAAATGTATAGTTTTAGCTATTTTAATGCTCAATTAATTGTGCCATCTTGTTTGAGTAGCAAATGGAAGCTAAAAGGAGAAAAAATGGATTTGGATAACAATAAAAATCATGTGAATCAATCAAAATGGACAGAAAAATGTTCAATTAGATTGGTTATTAGCCTAAAGTCTAAAAAAGAATAATGAAATAACGATTTAATCATTCTATAAGATAAGAGAGTTGTGTAGGATTCGTTACAACATGAAGTTAAGGTAAAAATCTGTAAGACAAAGTATGTTTTTTATGTCTTTGGTTATCGGTTTTAGTCTTGCACAACGTTGAAATTGGTTTTGGTTGCGGTAATAAAATTAATGTAACCAATGTGGAGGAGAGTTGATTTTTTAGCCCCTAATTTAATGGCGTAAATCAACTTGGCATGGATAGGCAACATAAAATATATTTTTAGGAGTTTTTGATGGATCTATTCCTTAATCGTAAATCTTTCGTTATTAAAAGTTTAGCTCTTACAGTAACAGCTTTAATGATGAGTGGGGCACATGCTGCGACTTCCGACAAAGCGGAAATTCAACAGCTTC
Organism: Acinetobacter sp. 12966; assembly: GCF_031196995.1. NCBI lineage: Bacteria > Pseudomonadati > Pseudomonadota > Gammaproteobacteria > Moraxellales > Moraxellaceae > Acinetobacter > Acinetobacter sp. 12966. Next base: position 10,808 of record NZ_JAVIMC010000106.1, on the reverse strand, counting down.
GTAAAGAAGTTGAAGCGCTTAAAGCTTTAATTCAAGAACAACGTCAAGTTCAGCAACAACAACAGCAAGTACAGCAGCAACAGCAAGTACAGTTAGCAGAAGTTAAGGCACAACCTCAAGCTGCTGCGCCAGTTTCACCTTTAGCATCATTAAAGTCTAAAGCGGGTGCTGATGTGAACCTATATGGTTTTGTTCGTGGAGATGCTAACTATATTATTGAAGGTGCAGATAATGACTTCAATAAAGTAGCTGAGTCAAAAGGTGAAGCGACTGATAAAATTCGTGCTACAGCGAAAACGACTCGCCTTGGTTTAGATTTTACTGCTCCAGTAAGTAATGCCAAAGTAGGTGGTAAAATCGAGGTTGACTTTGCGGGTACGAATGATGGATTACGTATTCGTCATGCTTACTTAACGTATAACAACTGGTTGTTTGGTCAAACAACTTCAAACTTCTTGTCTAACCATGCACCAGAAATGATCGATTTCTCGACAAACATTGGTGGTGGTACAACGCGTGTACCACAAGTACGTTATAACTATAAACTTGGGCCAACAACTCAATTGTTTGTAGCTGCTGAAGAAGGTGATAGCACTGGTCTTTCTGGTACAAAAGATGCAGATGGTGCTTGGGTAAATGACAGTATTAAATATAGCTTACCAGTCTTAACTGCCAAAGTAACTCAAGGTTATGCTGATGGAAAAGGTAATGCTTCAGCTCGTGCATTAGTTGAAAACTATAAATCAAAAGCTGGTGGTGACAACCAAACTGGTTGGGGTGTTGCTGTTGGTACCGACTTTAAAGTATCTGATCCTTTAAAACTATTTGCTGATGCATCTTATGTGGTAGGTAATAGTAATTATCTATATGGTAGTAATAAGGCCTATACAATTGTAGATGGTGATATTGAGCAAAATGAATTTGTAGCTGTACAAGTGGGTGGAACTTATAAGATTTTACCTAACTTACGTTCTACTTTAGCGTACGGTGCTCAGTTCTCTGATGACGGCACTGATTATGCTAAAGCATATGCAGCAGGGAATGAAAAAGTTCAACAAGCATGGATTAATTTCATCTATACACCAGTTAAACCAATTGATTTAGGTGTTGAATACGTTAACGGTAAACGTGATACTTTTGATGGTAAGTCTTACAAAGATAACCGTGTTGGTTTAATGGCTAAATATAGCTTCTAACAACAATATTTGGTTAAAAGCTCACAGACGAGGTTAAATTTAACCTCGTCTTTTTATTATACAAAATTTAAAAAAGTAGCATGTATTAAGGTCTTTGAATTAGATCATTTTTTATTTAAGTCATTTTTAAGTTTCCATTTCTACAGTAAAGCATCATAAAAAGATTGTAGTCACCCAAGATGCTGAATTTTTTTTCCACTTTAAAAAATAAACAGATTTCACTGTTTGTGTTTAACTTTATTATAGCCAGTTGGTTAGGGGCAATTCTAAATATTGGTTTTTATCGCCAAGTCCATCTTTTAACTCCATATTTTGGAATAAAGGCTATTCTATTTTTAACTGCTACTGTACTTATTGTGGTTGCTGCTTATTATGCGATTTTACAGATTTTAAGCTGGAAATGGACCGCTAAAATTTTTGCAATTTTACTGGTCGTGATTGGTGGTTTTAGCTCTTATTTCGTGAATACTTTGGGCGTAATTATCTCGCCCGATCAGATTCAAAATATGATACAAACCGATGTATCTGAAGTTTCTGATCTAATTTCATTACGTTTTGGACTCTGGACAGTTTTCTTTGTTGTTTTACCTATTATTTTAATTACTCAGGTAAAACTTAAAAAAGAAAAAACATCTCATTTATTGTTGAAAAAAATTAGTTCAATCATTGCTTCTGTCGCAATCGTTGGTCTTTTGCTATTTGTTTATTATGTTGATTTCGCAGCGATCTTTCGTGAGCATCGTGATCTAAAAGGTATGATTTCACCTCAAAATAGTATTTCATCTTTAATGTCTTATTATCATAAAAAGGCACCTAAGAAGAACTTGCCATTAATACACTATGGTGAAGATGCTCATCAAATTCAGCAAGTACAAAGCAACTTGCCTAAATTAATGGTTTTAGTTGTAGGCGAGACTGCACGTGCAGAAAGTTTTGCATTAAATGGTTATTCGAAAAATACGAATCCGGAGCTTTCTAAACAGAAGGTTTTGAATTTCTCGCAAGTTAGCTCATGTGGTACAGCAACAGCTGTGTCGGTTCCATGTATGTTCTCTGGCATGCCACGTGTTGACTATGATGAACAACTTGCAAGTCATCGTGAAGGTTTATTAGACATTGCCAAGCGTGCGGGCTACCAAGTGACTTGGATTGATAATAATTCTGGGTGTAAAGGGGTTTGTGATCGTGTGGAGGAATACCAAATACCAGAAAATTTAAAGCAAAAATGGTGTAAAGACGGCGAATGCTACGATGATATTTTAATTGATAGCTTAAATGAGTATTTAGCGACTATTCCTAAAGAAGACATCCGTCCACGCCTGATTGTTTTACATCAAGTCGGAAGTCATGGTCCAGCCTATTACAAGCGTGCGCCTGCCCAATATCAACCGTTTAAACCGACTTGTGACACTAATGCGATACAGGGCTGCTCTCAAACGGAGTTATTAAATAGTTATGATGACACGATTGTATATACAGACCATGTATTAAGTCAGATCATTAATAATCTAAAAGACTTATCGAAATATCAAACAGGTTTATGGTATTTATCTGATCATGGTGAATCAACTGGTGAACATGGTTTATATTTACATGGCTCACCGTATGCAATTGCACCGAGTCAACAAACACATGTACCAATGATAATGTGGTTTTCTGATAAATGGAAACAACATAATCTTGCACAAGTAAGTTGTTTAAGCCAACAAACTAAAGAAAAGTTAAGTCAGGATAATTTATTCCCAAGCTTATTAAGTTTGTTAGATGTAAGAACTCAGGTCATCAACCCTCAACTGGATATGTTGCACTCTTGTGCCCATGTGAATTAAAGCGAGCCTAAAACATGACAAAAATCTTGATGATTGAAGATGATTTTATGATTGCACAGTCAACAATAACGTTGCTGCAATATCATCAATTTGAAGTGGAGTGGGTCAATAATGGCTTAGATGGCCTAGCCCAGTTGGCTAAAAATAAATTCGATTTAATTCTTTTGGACTTAGGGCTACCGATGATGGACGGCATGCAGGTCTTAAAGCAAATCCGCCAAAGAGCAGCGACTCCTGTTTTAATTATTTCAGCACGAGATCAGTTACAGAACCGTGTTGATGGCTTAAACCACGGTGCAGATGATTACTTGATCAAACCATACGAGTTTGATGAGTTACTCGCTCGTATTCATGCGCTATTACGCCGTAGTGGGGTAGAGGCTCAGCTTGCGAATCATGAGCAGCTTTTACAAAGTGGTGATCTGGTTTTAAATGTTGAACAGCACATTGCTACCTTTAAAGGACAGCGTATTGATTTGTCTAATCGTGAATGGGCAATTCTTATTCCTTTAATGAGCCATCCAAATAAAATCTTTTCTAAAGCAAATCTTGAAGATAAGTTATATGATTTCGATAGTGATGTGACCAGTAATACGATTGAAGTATATGTGCATCACCTGAGAGCTAAACTCGGGAAAGACTTTATCCGAACTATTCGAGGATTGGGTTACCGTTTAGGGCAATCGTAACTTAATTTTGGAACTTCTTAACAGTGCATTATTCATTAAAAAAACGGCTGATTTGGGGCACCTCAATTTTCAGTGTCATTTTAGGTTGTATATTAATTTTTACTGCTTATAAAGTTGCACTTCAAGAAGTTGATGAAATTTTAGATACGCAAATGCGTTACTTGGCTGAACGAACAGCTGAATATCCATTGAAAACGGTAAGCAGTGAGTTTGATTTTCATAAAACTTATCATGAAGAAGATCTATTTGTAGATATTTGGGCTTATAAAGATCAAGCCCATTTATCACACCATCTCCATTTACTGGTTCCACCTGTTACACAAGCTGGCTTTTACTCACATAAAACCAGTAATGGCTTAATCCGTACCTATGTTTTGCCATTAAAGGATTACCAGATTCAGATTAGCCAGCAAGAAAAAGTTCGTGAGGCTTTTGCTTGGGAACTTGCAGGTAGCATGTTCATTCCATATTTGATTATCTTACCATTTGCTATTTTTGCTTTAGCTGCAATTATTCGCCGAGGTTTAAAGCCGATAGATGACTTTAAAAATGAACTGACTCATCGTGACTCAGAAGAGCTGACGCCTATTGAAGTCTCAGATTATCCTCAAGAACTGCTACCTACAATTGATGAAATGAATCGTCTTTTTGAGCGCATTTCTAAAGCACAAAATGAGCAGAAACAGTTTATTGCAGATGCAGCCCATGAACTCAGAACTCCTGTGACTGCTCTAAATTTACAAACCAAGATTTTAATTAGTCAGCTTCCTGAGCATGAATCGCTGCAAAATTTGAGTAAAGGATTAGCGCGTATTCAGCATTTGGTGACACAGCTTTTAGCGCTAGCTAAGCAGGATGTTTCTTTAAGTGTGATTGAGCCAACGAGGGCTTTTCAGCTTAATGATGTCGCTTTGAATTGTGTTGAACAGCTTGTTAATTTGGCTATGCAAAAAGAGATCGACTTGGGCTTTGTTCGTAACGAGCCAATTGAAATGCATAGTGTTGAGCCAACAGTTCATTCAATTATTTTTAACTTAATTGATAATGCAATTAAATATACGCCTCATGAAGGGATGATTAATATTTCAGTTTTCACAGCTACAGATGGCGATGCATGTATACAAATTGAAGATAGCGGCGCGGGGATCGACCCAGAACATTATGATAAAGTTTTAAAACGTTTTTATCGTGTACACCACCACCTTGAAGTGGGCAGTGGTTTAGGTCTATCCATTGTTGACCGAGCAACTCAACGGTTAGGTGGGACACTGACACTAGACCGAAGTTTAGAGCTTGGTGGACTTTCGGTCTTGGTTAAACTTCCAAAGATTTTACATGTTCACGAAACAAGAACTTGATTTATGCAAGTTCTTGTTTGATTTGTTTCTCAAATTCAAAGCGGTGAATACAAACGGCGTAAAATAAGATATTTACCGCCCAAATGACCCAACCTGTCCATAAATTATGACTTAGGAAATGTGCTCCACGCATCATTTGTGCCCATCCCATCATAAAGCCTAATAGAATACCTGCAATGAGATAAAAATAGGCACGTTTCGGTTGCTCAAGACGATAAACAAAATAACCTGTCATTAAAATAAAGCCAGCGCTTGCATGGCCGCCCGGAAAACAATGCCCATGTTTCGCAGTAAAATCCCATACATAACTTAAAGCAGTCGGATGAACCATATTCCAAGGGCAGGCATGAGCTGATTGAGATTTTAATAAGCCAACTATACCGCTACCAATCATGCTCACAAAAAACATATAACCATATTGCCAGCGATAAAGCTTTAATTTCTCAATTTTAAATGACGCAAGCCATAGGCCAAAAAAGATGACATAAATACCAGTAATGATCTGTTTTACAATTTCATGATTAAGTTTTTCCAGATACCAATTGTCTCGATTGAAAAAATGACCTGTTGAATCAATCCAAGGCTGGATGAGGTACATATCAATTTTCCCACCCACTGGAAAAACAATTAAAAGCAGGAAAAAACTGAAAAACAGAAGAATGATATTAATCTGGAAAAATTGTTTTTGTTGATTCATGCCATGCAACATCAATTAGATTGTGAGTAATGGCATTACATAAAATAAAACTTAAATTGCTCTTAAACTATACTGAAGAAAGACATTCAATCTTCTTTAAAAAATAAAAAAGCGACGAGAAGTATCGTCGCTTTGAGCACTTTAGAAAGTATTAAAACATACCCTCTTCAGAGTTTGCCGAAATTTTATGAATAGACAAATCTGCACCACGAAACTCGTCTTCTTGAGATAAGCGAATGCCAATGGTCGCTTTAAGAATTCCATAAACAATAAAGCCGCCAGCAAGTGCAATAGCGATCGCGAGCGCTGTTCCGATGAGTTGTGAGGCAAACGATACGCCGCCTAAACCACCAAGCCATTGTTGACCAAATAGGCCTACTGCAATACCACCAAATGCTCCGCATACGCCGTGTAAAGGCCAGACACCTAACACATCGTCAACTTTAAGTTTGTTTTGAGTATAGGTGAATAGATACACAAACATAGCCCCAGCTGCACCACCAATCACAAGTGCACTGATTGGATGAACAATATCAGAGCCTGCACAGATTGCCACTAAACCTGCAAGTGGACCGTTGTGTAAGAAGCCTGGGTCATTTTTCCCAATCGCATTAGCTGTAATCGTACCGCCAACCATTGCCATGAGCGAGTTAATCGCAACTAACCCAGAAATAGCATCAACACGCTGCGCACTCATCACATTAAAGCCAAACCAGCCAACAATTAAAATCCATGAGCCAAGCGCTAAAAATGGAATAGAAGAAGGGGGATGAGCACTTACACGACCATCTTTCTTATAACGACCAGAACGTGCACCCAATAAAATCACAGCAGCAAGTGCAATCCAACCGCCCATGGCATGAACTACGACTGAACCCGCAAAGTCGTGAAACGCTGCGCCAAAGGTTGTTTCTAACCACTTTTGCAGACCGTAGTTGCCATTCCAGACCATACCTTCGAAAAATGGATATACCAGCGCAACTAAAGCGAGTGTGGCAATTGCTTGTGAACGCATTTTTGCACGTTCAGCAATACCACCCGAAATAATGGCAGGAATTGCCGCAGCAAAAGTGAGTAAAAAGAAGCAACGCATAAGATTATAGCCATGATCACTTGATAAAACCGTACCATCATGGAAGAAGTGCTGGCCATAAGAGATGTAGTAGCCAACAAAGAAATATGCGATTGCAGAAAGGGCAAAGTCAGTCAGAATTTTACTAAGTGCGTTCACCTGATTTTTATGGCGAACCGTACCAAGTTCCAAGAATGCAAAACCTGCGTGCATGGCAAGAACCAAAACTGCACCAAGTAATAAGAAAAATAGATCTACATTTTGCATAGCATGCTCGAAAAAAGTGCTAAATTCCATTTTGGAACAAATCTGGGTCTGTAAATTGCACCAAAATAGATTTAAGGAATCTAAAAACCTAAGTTTGTCGAAACAAACTCAATTGCATAAAAGTGAATATGCAATAAGCGCACCAATTTGGATTAAATAAAGAGTTTTTGGCGATAAATGGTGCGTCGATATAGTTAAAGAGGAGCAGTTTTGGCGCTTTTTACGTTACAAGTCATCTAATACGCTTATAAATTGTCCTGAAAGAGATCGTTATTAAATTTTTTAAAAATTATCTATATTCAATTAATGATCAGACCAAACCGATTGCGCGACTTCAATAAAAGCTTTCGCAGCGGGGCTCATGTGCTTTTTATTTTTGACTGCGAGGCCAATAGAACGTTTAAGGTTCGGTTTAAAAGGACGTTTAACTACATTTGGATAGAGTGAGAGTAACTCTTTGGTGAGCACCATATCAGAGACAATCGAAATCCCTAATTGATTGTGAACCATGCTAACGATACTTAGAATTTGTGAAACATAAAATTTGATGTCTGGTTTCACATTAAAGTTTTTTAAAATTAATTCGACCTGATGTCGACTGCCAGCCATTGTCATAATAAAAGGGCAATTTTCTAGCTGGGCTGGATCAATATAGAGTTGCTGAGCGAGTGGGTAACCGCTTGGAATTAAGGCAACAAAACGATCTTCAATTAATGGAAATGTATCAAAACGCTCATCTGGCATAATCAAAAAACCAACCTCAATGCGCCGTTCTAATAACCACTGGGTAACTTCTTTATCTTCACCTTCATCAATATAAATTTCGATTTTAGGGTAGCGTTGCCGAAAGGTTTCTAAAATTTCAGGCAATAGATAAATAGAGGATGAAGCCCCAAAAGATCCAATACGTAATGTTCCTTCGTTTAAACCATGGATGGCAGCCACTTCTTTTTCTAAGGTATCGGAAATACTCAATAGCTCTTTTACATGGGTCAATAACTGCTGACCTGTCGTGGTGAGCTCAATATCGCTTTGAGTTCTTGAAATCAGGTTAATACCCCATTGTTGTTCTAATGATTTAAGCGCATGAGAAACTGCTGACTGAGAAATTCCCAACTTTTCTGCTGTAGCCGTAAAGCTTTTTAGTTCTGCAATGAGTGCGAAAATTTCAAGTTGGGTAAATGTCATGTGGTATTTGTTATGAGTAAAAACTCATTTTACCATGAGTTTTCATTATCTTTAATATATGAGTAAGTCAAGGTTATTGCCAAACAGCAAACCTCCACAAAACTCGAGTAAAGAAATGAATAGTATTGTTTTATCTCTTTTTCCCTTAGTTGCATTAATTGCATCGGGATACTTATTTAAAAAATATCGCTTTTTTAGCGATGAGTTTTGGGCTGGGGCAGAGAAGCTTAATTACTATATTTTATTTCCAGCTTTGCTTTTTAGTACGTTATCGACCGCAAAAATTGATTTACAAAGCTTGAGTACAGCCATCATTGCGATGGTGATTGTGGTCTTAGCTGTGACCGCCATTTTATACATACTCCGAATGTTTTGCCACATACCACCTGCACGTTTTGGTGTGCACGTACAAAGTATGGTTCGCTTTAATACCTATATTGGTTTGGCTTTAGTCACTTCGCTTTTTAAAAGTGAAGGAATGGCAATACTGGCAATTTTATTGGCGCTTTGCATTCCGCTTGTGAACGTTATTTCGGTGCTTGCTTTAACTTCTAAAGAACACATGGCAATTAAACCTGTTTTGATTGCACTCCTTAAAAACCCTTTAATTGCATCGTGTGTAGTTGGGGCGGCAGTCAATGCATTGCATATCCCGATTTGGGAAGGATTTACTCAGTTTATTAAGCTTTTTTCAGTGTCGAGTTTGCCGTTAGGTTTGTTATGTGTTGGCGCAGCTTTACAGTTTATGCAAATTAAAAAAGACATTGTGGTATTGGCGGCAGACACGTTTGCACGACTTTTAGCAGTACCTGCTTTGGCTTACGCGGTCTGCATGTGGTTTGGTTTGCCAAGCTTACAAACTCAAATTCTAGTTATTTTCTTTGCGCTACCGACTGCTTCAGCTTCATACATTTTAACCAAAGTTTTGGGTGGCGATAGTCAGCTTATGGCAGCTGTGATTAGCTTTCAAACTCTATGTGCTGCCGTGACTTTGCCACTGGTGATTTGGTGGATTTCTTAAGATATAAATTTTAGGCCTCTTAACACTTAAAGAATGCTTGGCTACCTTCCTCATCTGATTATTGATACACTTTTTCTTTTTCAGGTGGATGAGTATGTCCTTTGATCTCAAAGTGAGCTTGCAGCAAAGGTCTGAACCGTCTGCACAGCAGAAAAAACTGAATCGCCTGATTAATAAAATAGAACAGCAAAAAGTTAGCCTAAGCACATGGCAAAATGCGCAAGCCGAGATTCAACAGCACATTCGGCAAAAACTGATGCCTGTGTACAGCGATTTGCATGTTGTGCTCTTTCAGCAGTTGGATCAACTCTGGAATATGTTGCATAGCCATGATTTTTCCAAAGCAGACATGCAACAACTAGACGAAAAAATTGCCCAGCTTGCACAAATGTTGAAGCGCTCCAAAATGTTGTCTGCTGAACAATTAGAGCTAGTGAAGCAGATCGATACCTTTTATCAGCAACATGCAGGGGAGTCGGTAAAAAAGAATAAGAAAGCTCAGTCAATAAAATTTGAATACCATGAGAGTGCTGAGCAAAGTGCAGAATTTGATGAAGACTTTGAACAATATGCTGCCGAGCAACAACAAGCGCGGGAACAAGCCAAACAACAAAGACAGCAACAGAAACGTGAACAAGCTGAGCAAATGGCAGCGCAGTCACTCAAAACAGTTTATTTAAAAATTGCTGCGATGATTCACCCAGACCGTGAGCAAGATGAAACTAAAAAATTAGAAAAAACGGAGCTGTTCCAACAGGCAAGTCAGGCCTACGAAAAGCAGGATTTGTTTTATTTACTCAAACTTCAGTTACAGCTTGAACAGAATAAAGGGCAAGGTACTAAAGAACTATCAGCCGAACAGTTGCGGTTTTATAAACTGGCTTTGGATGCACAAAGTCAGCAGCTTGAAAGTCAAATAGCTGAAATTTTGGACTCTTTTCAGTTAGCCAAGAATGTAAAAGCAGAACATGTGCATATTAGTGATGTTTATAAAGCTGTAGATGCTGATTGTGCTGAGTTAAAGCAGCAGGTGAAATGGGAAAAGGAGCGTTTAAAGCATATGAAAAAGGTGAGTGGGGTTGAGATGTTGTTAGGGCATGGGGTTTTGTAAAACCTCTCCTGAGAGGAGAGGTTGGTTTATTCACTCTGAAAAGTAATTAAATTTATAAAAACTTTTTTCGGTTTAGTGGTTACTTTGAACCTAACTCTTTTAAAAGCCAATTTAATTGATTTCTTGCAGTTGAGATGATTTCATCAAATACTAGAATTTCAACATTAGGCTCTGAATAAACTCTATTAGTTAATTCAGATGATCTTTTTCCACCAATTAGCATCACTTTTATGTCTTTATTAGTATATGGTAAGAAATCATGTCTATAATGAGTGACTTGTTGATAATCAGCAAAAGCTAGAGGGTGCTTAGGGCGTTTAAATTCTATAAGTAAATATTGAGAAAAATAATTCTCACTTAAGGGACTGTTCTAAATTTTG
>NZ_JAVIMC010000105.1:0-547 GCF_031196995.1 Acinetobacter sp. 12966 | reverse complement strand
AGCCACGATACCTGTGTTAATACCTTTACGTGCAGCATAGATTGCAGCTGTTGCACCTGCAGGGCCACCACCAATCACCAACACATCAAAAGCATCTTTGGCATTCAGTGCTGCTGCATCTTTTTCAGCTGAGTTGGTATCAAGTTTTGCCACAATCTCTTCAATGGTCATACGACCTTGACCAATGTGTTCATTGTCTTGGAATACCATTGGTACAGCCATGATTTTGCGTTGTTCCACTTCGTCTTGGAAGAATGAACCATCAATCATGGTTGCTGTAGTGTTCGGATTATAAATCGCGATCAGGTTAAGCGCCTGTACCACATCCGGACAGTTATGACAGCTGAGTGATACAAACACATCAAAGTTGGCTTTGAGGTTTAAACCTTTAATCTGGTTAAGCACTTCATCCGACACTTTAGGTGCATAGCCAGACACCTGTAACAGCGCCAAGATCAAAGACGTAAACTCATGGCCCATTGGTAAGCCTGCAAAGAACACACGAGGCTGTTCACCTGCTTTAGCCACACCAAAGCTTGGACGACGT
>NZ_JAVIMC010000104.1:0-267 GCF_031196995.1 Acinetobacter sp. 12966 | reverse complement strand
TTTAAATTTTGCTGGGCATTTTTCGCAAAGCCAAATCCAGGATCAACAATAATATTGTGCTTTTTTACCCCAGCAGCCAAAGCCTCATCAATACGCTGTTGCAACTCTTGCATCACATCGAGTGTTACATCAGTGTACTGATCCAACTGATTCATTGTCGTTGGTTCACCGCGCATATGCATAATTACTACAGGTATATCTAATTCTACGGCAGTTTTTAAAGCATTGGGACGTGTTAAGGCACGGACATCATTCCAGATATGTGCC